>NZ_JBMGUV010000012.1:0-143025 GCF_049058285.1 Lysinibacillus sp. UGB7 | reverse complement strand
GTCGAATATCTTGTATAGGATTTTTTAAAAGCTTCGAGTCCATGATAGTCATATCGTTTCATCCACTCCATAATCGTAATTCCATCGGTTTTCAGCAATCGTCCAATACTTTCATAGCTCTCTTTCTCTGATAAATAAAGTTCAATCGCATTTATTTTATCGTCTAGTGTAAATTTAACCATAAAAAAACTGCACCTCCAATTGTTAGATTGTGTCTAACAATTGGGGTTCACTTCAAAATTTGATGAATGATAATCACTGTGTTCACTATAAAATATATACGTTATTTGTACACAAACCTTTATGGTATAATAATAAAAACGGAATAATAAGATAGAGGTACAAATCTGATTTTCGATTTGTTTAATAGGGAAGTCGGTGTAAATCCGACGCTGTCCCGCAACTGTAAATGGGAGCACATTTCAGCAGACCACTGTTACGCAATGTAATGGGAAGGTGAAAGGTGCGATGAACATAAGCCAGGAGACCTGCCTTTATCTAGTACAACCAAAAAACCTACGAGGATAGGGGGTGTTGAGTGTGACTAGAGAAATTCTTCTGCATGCTCATAGTACGACGATCGCCAAAAGGGTAGCTTCTATGACGAATAGAAAGCTTTTTCCATCATGGCATTCGGCGTATTATGTCGTGTATTTGTCATAGTAGACATCTTTCTAATGATGGAAAGATGTTTTTTTATGCTAAAATTGAAGGAGTGTTACACATGAATCCACAGGTAATCGAGTACTATGAAAGTCTCTTTAAAAATGAAATCATGCAAAAGCAGTTTGATGGTGCTAGAAAAACATTGAAAGAACTTGCTGAACAGTTTGTAGGGCAAGATGAAGCACACCATTTAGACATACATGCAGCCTATAGCAATGTAAGAAAAGAAGTAATCGGATAAAATGAAGTAAGCTACTTAACGCATTCCATTTCACGGGGCATTAAGTAGCTTTTTTAGGAGATTTTATAAAATTGAAATACGTTGTCATTACACTTGGAAATGTCTATCCAAAGTAAATTATGAAAGTCACTAAAGAAAGATTGAATTAAGAGAGTTTACTGTAAAAATATAACTTCATTAAATATTTACTAGGACTTCATTCATATTTCACTTTTTCAATATATAATAAATCTGCTCTTATTATAATAGATTGGAGAATTTGAATGAAAAATAGGCTTTATTCCAGTTTTTGGCGAATGCACTTTTATGCTGCATTATTTATGACACCACTTCTTTTGACTTTGACACTAAGTGGTATCGGGTATTTATTCTATACAGATGTAGAAGATCAATTATATGATGACTATTTCTTTGGAGATAGTAAAAAAACAGAAGTATTATCGATTGATGAAGGAATTAAAGAAGCGGAAGCGGCGTTTGCAGGCTTCAAAACCGATAAAATTATTGTATTAGAAGAACCTTATAATACACGTTTAACGATGACAAATGCAGAAGGCGAACAGCGCTATTTATTTTTAGATAACAATAATCAAATTGTTGGTCATCAAGATGCACAATACACTTTCGGGAATATCCTCAGAAGCTTGCACAGTTCCTTATTCATAGGGGGAACCGTTGTCAATTATCTGGTAGAATTAGCGGCGTGTTGGGCCATCTTTTTACTACTTTCAGGTCTCTATATGACCTTTAAAGGAAAAGTTTTGAAGAAGGCGAAACAGCCTAACACACGACAAAAAAATAGAAGATGGCATGCCCTTATTGGTACGATCGTTACCATTCCGATGATTGTCATTATTTTCACGGGTCTACCATGGTCTGCGCTGATGGGCAATATGATTTATAATGCATCACAAGAAAACCCTTCATTCGGCACGCCGTTATTGCAACAGCAACCACCTACTTCGGATATGAGTGAAATTCCTTGGGCGACTCGCCAACAGGAGGCTCCTTCATCTGACGCTGGTCATGCTGGACATCATGGAATGGGAGCGGCAAAGAGTAATGTAACCAATCCAAATCAATTGGCTGTAGAAAGTCTTCAACAACAGATAGAAGCAATGGACATTGCAAAACCATATTCGATTATTTATCCTACAAGTGAAACGGGCGTATATACAGTTGCGAAATCGAGCAACACGGGCGTAACTGGCCTGGATGTTAGCCCGAATGACGAAACTACTATGTATTTCGATCAATATAGCGGTGAATTTATGGCCAAGGTTGGTTATGAGGATTATGGCATTTTAGCTAAATGGTTTACATGGGGAATTCCCTTACATGAAGGACATTTATTTGGCTGGCCAAATAAATTGTTAAATTTAATTGTCTGTGTTGCATTTTTAGCCGTTATTTTTTGGGGATTCCGCACTTGGTTGCTTCGCAAGAAAAATGGCTTCCTGTCTGCACCACCTCAAATATCTCAGAAGGTTTCAATACCTTTTATCGCCTTCATGATTGTATTAGGTCTACTCATGCCGTTATTTGGACTTTCTTTAATCGCAGTCGTATTGATAGAATGGATCGTCAAAATTATTTCAAACAAACGGTTATCAAGTAAAGAATGAAAACTAAAAAAATGAGCGATGCTGTAATCCTTGAAGAGGGATGACAGTATCGCTTTATTTATGTTAGAGGTAAATCTTGTTATCGAGTTGATCGTCCACCAAATCTTCAGGGTAATAGGTTTCCTTGCGCAAGCACACATCACGATGGGTTAAATGCTCACCTTTAAAGCGCAACCAAATCTCATCATCAGCCATTACACCATGTGTTTTTCGTACATATCTTAGGCATGGCACTTTTGCTTAAAGAATGTTTGTCAAATAAAGATGTACAACTATTAAAACAACAAAAGGGTAGTGAAATAGTGAGCGTTGAATTGAATGAACAGCTGCTTCAAGCAGCGGCGCAAGGTGAGCGAAGTAAAATACAAGATTTACTCAGTGAAGATATAGATATTAATGTGCAAGACGCGAACAAACGAACGGCCGTCATGATTGCAACGTATAACAATGATGTCGAGATGGCAAGAATGCTAATTGAGGCCGGTGCAGATGACAACATACAGGACGATAGGCAAAATAGTCCATTCCTCTATGCCGGTGCAGAGGGCTATCTTGAAATTTTGAACCTTACGATAACAGCTGGTGCAGATTCTTCCATCACAAATCGCTATGGTGGGACGGCTTTAATACCCGCCTCTGAACATGGTTATCTAGACGTTGTGCAAGAATTACTAACAACTACAGCAGTAGATGTAAACCACGTCAATAACCTTGGATGGACAGCACTAATCGAAGCAATTATTTTGAATGATGGCAATCAAAGACAGCAGCAGGTAGTTCAGTTGTTAATAGCTCATGGAGCAAATGTCAATATAGCGGATAACAAAAATATTTCGCCATTACAACATGCGAAAGCGAAGGGTTTCCATGAAATCGTACAAATTTTATTGCAAGCTGGAGCAAAATAAAAAATTGATGAGAAAAGGGAGTCGTACAAATGAACAAAAAGCTAAAAATGATGACACCAATCCTTTTAGGCGCAACGCTAATGTTAACAGGATGTAACTTTCTAAATAAGCAAGCGGAACCAAAGCAAGCGCAACAGGAACAGGAAACATCACAACAAGCAAAAGAGGTTGCGCAAATTATGCAAATACAAGCACTAAATGCTATGACATTACAAGTAACATTTTCTGAAGCACTAACAGAAGAAGCTGTGAAAGTAGAAAATTTAGATGCTATCAAAAAAGATTATACATTCAATCATAATTTGAGTATTGTCAATGTGCCTCGGTTAAAAATCGGTTCACAAAGCACGTATATTGTCCCCGTGACAGTCCAACAATCTGACACGACATATACGTTAAGTTACAAAGGTGGAGAAGCACAGATTTTTGAGGGCAGCGATGAAAAAATTAATGTCAGTCAAACAAAACAGGTCACAAATGATACGTTTGAAATCGAGTCATTTAAAGAACAAGGTGTAACCGATTATGCCAACATTATTGAAGCCTATAGAGAGGCGAGAGGCGATCAATCATTCCAAGTAAACGATGAAAATAAAGATGAAAGTGGCAAGCAATATCAAGTAATTTCCTCGTTACGTGACCGTGTAGTGACATTGACGGCAGACGATGGAGAAGAAATGCAAGCGAGTTACGTTTTGTTCACACAAGCTGCTGATGGTAGACAAGCACCAAAATTCCGCTTACCTGAAGGACGGACATTAAGACCAGGTGTGCAATATACCGTGACGTCTGATTGGGCAACAGTGGCGAACCCAACTTTTACTGCCACAGAAATCGCGCCATTGACAATTAAAGCGGTGGAACCAATAGATGATAAATCATTCCAAGTTACGTTAGATAAAGATCCAGGGATGGAGTTATTTGCTGGGCGCAGTGTAGAATTACAAGGTGAAGATGGTAAAAAAATCCAAGCGTAATATCGCTATTCTTCACGAAAAGGTGCTGTCGGTATTTTTGATGTAAAAGAAGGTACATTAAAATCTGGCGGTACCTATCGAGTAGAACCACTCAACAACTGGGCTACTGCAGCTAATTTAACGTTAAAAGCAAAGTAAAACGACAGATGCTATTGAAAAGCCAGCATCAATAAAATTGACAGTCGCCATTGTTAGACGCTAGTGAACAACTGGAGGTAGGAACTGTCTAAAAGTCCTTCAAAAGATAACGTCCGTCTTCCTATATAGTAAAAATCCGCTTCGCTTTCCGCGGACAAGGCATGAGCCGCATCAGGACAACAAATGTTTTATGTGCGAAAGCGAAGCGACAGCAACAGATGATTTATGTACGAAAGCGAAGCGACAGCAACAGATGATTTATGTGCGAAAGCGAAGCGACAGCAACAGATGATTTATGTGCGAAAGCGAAGCGACAGCAACAGATGATTTATGTGCGAAAGCGAAGCGACAGCAACAAATGTTTTATGTGCGAAAGCGAAGCGACAGCAACAAATGTTTTATGTGCGAAAGCGAAGCGTCAGCAACAGATGATTTATGTGCGAAAGCGAAGCGACAGCAACAAATGTTTTATGTGCGAAAGCGAAGCGACAGCAACAAATGTTTTATGTGCGAAAGCGAAGCGTCAGCAACAGGTGTTTTATGTACGAAAGCGAAGCGACAGCAACAGATGTTTTATGTGCGAAAGCGAAGCGACAGCAACAAATGTTTTATGTGCGAAAGCGAAGCGACAGCAACAGGATGTTGGTCACGAAGGCGTTGCCACAGGACGTGACGACTTTAGTCTTCGTTCCACTTAACGCTCCCTGCTGGGTCTCATACGCTTGCTTTTCCTGCTTCTGTCGCTACGTTTCACTCAAAAGTGCTTTTTAGTTTAGAAAATCGTAAAATTTTATCTGCAAATGACATAAAGGTACCGCAAAAAAGCATTCAAATTCATATACTTACAGCAAGCTGATATCTCGATGCGCGGCAATTGTTTTTAAAAAGTAACGCATTGAGTTGGTCATGTAGGCATCTTTTCGACGTATAAATACAGTTGAATTGCTGCCATATTTTTTAGGGATTGGATGACAGTATACTTTACTTGTAGTGGAAAGTTGATTTACAGCAGATTGCGGTACTAGCGTAATGCCAAGGCCAAGTGCAACACTGTTTATGATTGTCTCTAGTATGTTAAATTCCATAATCCTTTTTGGCAGTAAACCTTCATCTTTAAGCCAGTGTTCTAGCTTGGAACGATAACCGCAACCTTTATTAGAAACGAGGATGGGTGTTGTTAAAAAATCTTCTTTATGAAAAGTTTTATTTTGCGTAACAAGAACGAGTTTCTCCATACAGACATCGTATTGTTCTAATTGTGGATGTTTGATAGGTCCTGATATAAAAGCACCATCTAATTGGTGATCAGTTACTTCTTTTATGAGTTCCTCAGTCAAACCCGCTTGTAATGATAAATCGACATTAGGATAGTCCTGATAGTAAGCAGCTAGTATGGTTGGTAAAATACTGACGATTTCAACTGTACCGATTTTTAACGTTCCAACAGGCGTATGACTATCTAGAAATACTTGTTGTAATTCTTCGACATCCAGTAGGATTTTATTAACGTAAGTGAGCATTTTTCTTCCATCCTCATTCAATAGCATCCCTTTTTTATGACGATAAAAAAGCTGTGTGTTAAGTTCGTTTTCTAAATGCTTAATACGTGCTGTGACGTTGGATTGGACATAATTTAATTCCTTTGCGGCACTGCTGACGCTTCCTAGATTTGCAACGCATTTGAAAATTTGTAAGTCTCGTAGTTCCACTGTGTAATCCTCCTTGATATAAACTATCATTATAAATGATGGTTTATATCATTTTCAATCATTTTACGTGATGCTATTTCTTTTTTATAATTCACAATGTGAAATAATAAGAGAATACATAGAAGTGAGGAATAGCAGTGAATAAGAGTAAGATGATAATAGGTGCGATTGCCTGTTTAGTTGCAAGTATTTCATGGGGCGCAATGTTCCCAGTTGCAGATCATGCACTGGAGTATATCGACCCATTTTATTTTTCAACAATTCGATATGGTGTGGTATCGATCGCATTGATTATTTTATTATGGATAAAAGAAGGTAAGAAAGCATTTCAATTAGAGGGTAAAGGGAAACTGCTAATCTTTTTCGGGGTTATGGCATTTACTGTATACAATGTCCTTGTTTTCTTAGGGCAGATGCTAATGGGCAAATCAGGTGTTATGGTAGCGTCTATTATGGAGGCGCTGATGCCGATGATTTCGATTGCTATTCTATGGGGATTTAAAAATGTGAAACCGAAAAAGTATATGATTGTAAGCATGACCATTGCTTTTGTTGGAGCTGTTTTTGTTATTACAAAAGGCGATATGGGGTTCTTTCTGACATTAAAAAATAATGTAATGCCGCTCGCATTTATTTTCCTTGGAGTTGTTGGATGGGTAATCTACACGATGGGGGGGCACTCATTTCCTGAATGGTCTACACTTCGTTATTCAACATTAACTTGTGTATTTGGTACAGCCATAACAGGAATAGTAACGATGGTTGTGACAATGTTAGGGTATGTGTCGGTACCAACGATGGAAACAATCGCTATTGTGAAATACGATTTATTGTTTATGATGATTTTACCAGGTATTGTCGCATTACTTTGTTGGAACTACGGTGTGAAAATTTTGTCATCCATTAATGGCATCTTATTTATCAACTTTGTGCCGATTACTACATTAGTCATTATGATGGTACAAGGGTATACTATAACCATTTTTGATATTGTAGGCACACTGCTTGTTATTACAGCTCTCATTCGAAACAATATATGTCAGCGTAAAGAAGTAAATAAGGATATACAAATTATACAGGAAAGACAATTGCGCCATGCTGGCTGATATTCATGTTTTGAAAGGAGCTTATAATGTTAACGAGTTTATCGTTTTTCTTTGCCGCAGGAATTGCATGCGAGCTTGTAGCGATCAATAGAAATGGCCGCAGAAAGATTAAACAACAAGAAGAGATGATTCTACTTTTAAGAGATTTACTACAGCAAAAAAATAAATCTACTTAACACAGCAAATTTCAGCAAGTGTGTAGACGACAAAAAATGAGCCACTCACCATAAAAATGACCTACCTCCAATTGTAGACACTAATGGGGGTAGGTCATTTTTTTTGTTGCTTTTTTACGCATATGTAGCTCACATGAACGAGTATCTTTAAAGCCAGCCTTTGTCACTGGCAATATGAACGGCTTGCTGTCTAGATTCTACATGGAGTTTCTGAATAGAGGTCGATAAATAATTGCGAATGGTTCCTTTTGTTAAAAATAATTTTTTGCTTATCTCACTAGTTGAGAATCCGTCTTTAACAAGCTGGAGCACGGCCATTTCTCGTTCATTTAGAGGATTTTGCTCTTTCATAAATAACGTAGCGGCTAAATCTCTACTCACGACCTTTTCACCATTCATCACTTTGCGGATCGTTTCAATTAAATAATCAATTGGTTCATCTTTCAATAAATAACCATTGACCTCACAATCCATCGCCTTCTGTAAATACCCCGGGCGGGCAAAGGTCGTCACAATCATCACTTTGCAAGGTAAATGGGCGTTCTTAATTTTTTCAGCAAGTTCTAGTCCTGTCAAATTCGGCATTTCGATGTCTAAGATACAAACATCGGGCACATCGCTCTGTATGCATTCCCATGCTTTTTGACCATCAGAAACTTCTGCAATTACTTCGATGTCCGTCTCGAACGACAGCAATGAAGTTAAAGCGCCACGCAACATTTGTTGGTCTTCAGCTAGTAATACCCGTATCATTTAATGGGCTCCTTTCGATAGTGTTGGAACGGTAATTTTAACGAAACAATGGTTCCACCGTGTGAAAAATTATCAATCGTTGCAGTGCCTTGAAGGATAGTCATTCTTTCCTTCATAGATGATATGCCGTTCCCAAGGCCTTGATTTTTCAAACCTATGCCGTTATCTAGTATGTCCAGCTGATAGATATGGTCACTATAGTCGATTTCTACAATACAAGACTTTGCTTGACTATGTTTGAGGATATTCGTTGTTGCTTCTCTTACACATAAGGCTAGCATCGTTTCCTCTACGCTTGATAATAGGATTTTTGGGCATTTGTTAGTCATTTTGATGCCGATATCAGCTGACTGCAGTAGTTTTTCACAGTGTAAAAGCTCACTTTCTAATGAAATGAAATTCATATCAGACACTAACTCTCTTACTTGTTTAAGTGCAGTACGCGTTGTTGCTAAAATATCTTGCAACTCGTCTTTTACTCGAGATGAATCTTTGTCCACTAATTTTGTTGTCAGCTCTGTTTTTAACTTAATCATTGTGAGGGTGTGGCCAATCGTATCATGGAGATCTCTGGCAATACGTTGCCTTTCGTGCTGTTTTACAAGTTGTGTATTGACCGTTGCTAACTCAACTTTTAAATTTTTTGCTTTTTCTACATAGTAAATCAGCACGGGAAAGACAAGCTGAATCATCATAATAGGAAGTATAACGGGGTCGTCTATTTTGAATAGCTCGCCTGTTTCAACCCATAAAACAACGATAAACATCAGAGCAATAGCAAGCATTGCCGAAGCAATATGCCATTTGACTTTCGCTCTTCCTACTAAATCGGCAAAGCTAAATCCAAAGATTAACATGATAGAGCCTTCATAGATGCCAAGTATTGTAATAAGAAAGAAACCCGTTAAGGCTGCCAAATGAAGGCGCCAATCTTTATACCATAATGCAAAATAAAATGCGGTTAGCAATAGCACCAAGACAATTATTTTTGCTATGACTGGTAACTCCGAGTTTGAGCTTAATACCATGGATAGTAAAAAAATAATGGATACTGCGTCGATAATTAAATATTGCTTTGCTTGATCTTTCGGATATATTTTTATACTTTACACCAACCCTTGTCGATTATTTATGTGCAACGGCTTGAACCGCATGTTTTCGAAGCCATTCCAACGGTCCATAATGAAAATGCTTTAAGAAAATATGAGCAATGAACAGTTGGAAAAGGGACAGGACAATCCACATGCCAATCACCTCGAAGCTAGACAGCTTTCCACCTAATCCGAAGCCCCAACCATAGAAAATAATAGATGACAGCACATTTTGTAAAACATAGCAACTTAAAGACATTTTACCAACTTCTCCAAATCGCTGCCATAGCCAATCTACCTTTTTATATTTTATCAGTTTACCTATAATGCCAATATACCCAAGTGATAGGAGCGGCGCAAATAAGTAGCGAACAGGGAAATCAAAAGCGCCTCCAGGAATAAAAATAAGGAGATTTAATGGTACACCAATATAAAGCCCAATCGACAATAACTTTTTGCGCATATGGCGTCCATGTTCATCTTGTGCAAATACGCCAGTACGCATTAACTTCACACCCAGTAAAAATAAGAAGATATTCATTGGAATAATAAAAATGGCTTCCGTTCTAAAAAACCAAAAATTCGTTAAACGATTGTAGATTTGTTCAAACCAAGTACCATGTTGATAAATCGTGACAATCGACTCGTTACTAGGTAAAGACATATTAGCACCTTGTAAGGCACTTATTAAAAGTAGCAGTATCATCAGCGCATGAAACCCTCCAATCGTATATAAAGCGCGATGAATGGTTTTATCACCAGCTTTTACAATAAAAGCAACGAGGATTGCGGTCACAGCGTAACTCATCAAAATATCATATTCCATAACCAATGTGAAATGGATAAAACCCTCTACAAACAAGAATAAAACAGTCCAAATATAGACACCTGGCCATGCATTCCCTTTTCGAATGGATTGTTGGTATTTTAATTCTAGACCAACCCCAAACATAATGGTTAACAGTCCTAAAAGCTTCCCATTTACGAAAAATAACACGAGCATTCGTAGAAAATCATCGAATGACCACCAACCCGAATAGTGACTCGTTGTAATGTAAGATAAGTCGCCGAGATAAGCAAAAATCCAAATATTTGTACCGAGTGTTCCCAATACCGCAAAGCCACGTAAAATGTCGATTAACGGTAACCTTTGATTCGTTTGCATTATTTATATCACTCTTTCTTTGTTTTCTTATAATTAAATGATAAAGAGAAACAGAATAGAAGCCTATTCACAGGAGTCAAAAGTTCTTTATGACACGTGTCATAAAGAACTTTTGTGTGCCAGGCACGGACGTAATTTATAGGGTGTACCAGAACCGCGAAGGCTGAAAATGTGGTTAGCCAAGTACAAGGGTGTAAGATTTTATTTAAAAATTTTCATTTGACGTTTTCCACCATATTTTATATTATGATAGAAGAAAAGAATGCCCGGACTAGAACGGGAGAGGTTCATAGCTGATACCCTCTATAAAAAACTATGGAAACATGACAATATGCCATGTCCATATCGGACGTGGCTTTTTTATGTTTTTACTTATGTTTTAATAGAATGATTGGTGATGCCTCTCTTGAAAAGTGTTGGGAAACATTTTACAAGGAGGTTTTTTTATGTCTGGCCGAAGCCATGAAGAAGGACTGAAGGATTTAACACTATTAGGTAATCAAGGTACGCAATATTCATACGAATATGCACCCGAAGTATTGGAGGCAGTAGACAATCTTCATTCCAATCGAGATTATTTCGTCAAGTTTAATTGTCCAGAGTTTACTAGTTTATGTCCGCTTACCAATCAGCCTGATTTTGCGACGATGTACATCTCATACATCCCGGATAAAAAAATTGTGGAGAGTAAATCACTAAAATTATATTTATTTAGTTTTAGAAATCATGGTGATTTCCACGAAGATTGCGTCAATATCATTATGAACGATTTAATTAAATTACTTGATCCAAGATATATCGAGGTTTGGGGTAAATTTACGCCTCGTGGAGGAATCTCGATTGATCCATGGTGTAACTATGGGAAACCAGAAACTAAATACGAAGAAATAGCGAATTATCGTTTAATGAATCACGATCTTAATCCAGAAAAAATCGATAATCGATAAATTTGGAAAGTCTTATCAATGAAGGAAGAGGTTTTAGCTACCCTCTTAAAAAAACTAAGAAGAAAACAGCATTTTTCTTAGTGTGCTGTTTTTTTCGTTATAAGGGAGTTTTTACAGATGAAGAAGCAGGAAAAAGCAATTGTTGTGTTTAGTGGAGGTCAGGACAGTACCACTTGTTTATTGTGGGCACAAGAACATTTTGAAGAGGTTGAAGCGGTGACTTTTGATTATGGTCAAAGGCATCTTCTTGAAATTGAATGTGCAAAGGAGATAGCAGCGGAACTTGGTGTCACGCATCACATTCTTGATATGTCGCTCCTGAATCAGCTTGCTCCGAATGCATTGACACGACAAGACATCGAAGTAGAAGACGGAGAAGATGGCGGGCTTCCATCGACTTTTGTGCCTGGCCGGAATTTGCTCTTTCTTTCATTTGCGGGCGTTTTGGCGAGTCAAGTTGGAGCCAAGCATATCGTAACTGGTGTTTGTGAAACGGATTTTAGTGGATATCCGGATTGCCGGGATATTTTTATAAAATCCTTGAATGTAACGTTAAATTTATCTATGGATGATTCCTTTGTGATTGATACACCGTTAATGTGGCTGAATAAGGTACAGACATGGGAGCTTGCTGATCAGCTTGGGGCGCTTGAGTTTGTTCGGGAAAGAACGTTAACTTGTTATAACGGTGTAATAGCAGATGGTTGTGGTGAATGCCCGGCGTGTAAACTGCGAAAAAAAGGGCTAGATGAGTATTTAAGCTTCAGAAAGGAGTCTTAAGGCATGTTTCATTTTAAAATTGTCGAGAAGCTCCAAAAAATAGATGAAGATATTCAAAGGAATCAATTGAACTATCATTCAAAACGTGTTCTCGTGAGCAAGGAATTTACCTTCGATGCAGCCCATCATTTACATGATTATGATGGGAAATGCAAAAATTTGCATGGCCATACGTATCGTGCTGTATTAGGGTTGAGTGGATACACAGATGAACGCGGTTTGATGATTGACTTTGGTGATATAAAAGAAATTTGGAAACAAAAAATAGACATTTATTTGGATCATCGTTATTTAAATGAAACGCTTCCACCGATGAATACAACGGCAGAGAACATTGTAGTCTGGATTTACAAAAAGTTAGCGGAAGCCTTGCATGATGAACAACGATATAACGGGGCGCGTGTAGAGTTTATCAGGCTGTATGAGACTTCGACAAGCTATGCTGAAGCGCGACGGGAGTGGATGGAAGTTGAGTAAGGTACCCGTTATCGAGATTTTTGGACCGACCATTCAAGGCGAGGGTATGGTAGTTGGACAGAAGACGATGTTTGTGCGGACTGCTGGCTGTGACTATTCCTGTTCCTGGTGTGATTCATCGTTTACATGGGATGGCAGCGGAAAGCATCTGATTGTCCAAATGACAGCAGATGAGATTTGGTCTGAGTTGAAACGACTCGGAGGCAGTGGTTTTTCATTTGTCACGATTTCGGGTGGAAATCCTGCACTCTTTCGAAATTTGGAAGCGCTCATTGCTATTTTAAAAGAAAACGACATAAAGGTCGGAGTAGAGACACAGGGAAGCAGATGGCAAGAATGGCTATATGATATCGATGAACTGACGATTTCACCCAAGCCTCCTAGTTCCGGAATGACCACAGACTATACGGTACTATCTGATATCCTCGGAAAACTTCAAAATCGAAACAGCAATCAGCATACTTCCCTCAAAATAGTCGTTTTTAATGAAGAGGATTATGCTTATGCTAAGCAAATTCACCTTCGATATCCGACGATTCCTTTTTATCTACAAGTCGGTAATGATGATATTACGACGACTGATAATCCGCTGCTGATTAGCCATTTATTAGAGAAGTACCAAGCGCTAATTGACAGGGTGATTGAAGATGAGGGATTAAGAGATGTTAAAGTACTGCCACAGCTGCATGCCCTTGTTTGGGGAAATAAAAGAGGTGTATAGTGGGCAGTTTCAAAACGGTCTTTAAATTTACTTGAGGAGTAACATCATGAGAATATTATTTTATTTATTATCTATTGTCATTGCTAATGTAGTAACGGCAGCATTTGCGCCATTACAGTTTGGCATGTTTATTGTTCCAATGGGGACTCTGTTGATTGGAGCGACCTTCATTTTCCGGGATCTTGTGCAAAATAAATATGGTAGAGCAAAGACGTATTTGTTTATCATTACAGCTCTAATCTTATCCGCAGTGGTTTCATTCATGCTCGGGGATACACTATTGATTGTGGTGGCATCGGCACTTTCATTTGTTGTCGCTGAAACAGCCGATACAGAAATCTATACCCGATTGAAACTACCAATGGCTTGGCGTGTGTTTTATAGCGGAATTGTTGGAGGATTTCTGGATTCCGTTATTTTCGTAGTAATTGGCTTGAGTCCGCTTGGAGCCAATATGCTGCCTTGGGAAGCAGTACCAGCCGCCATTTTGGGACAAATTATTGTGAAGACGATTATTCAGATGTTAGGTGCACTGTTTTTAAATCAAGTGCGTGTAATTCAGGGAAAACGTCTTACTTTAGAATGATTTTTTGGCGCTTTTTCAAAATATGTACTTGACCGCACATTCCACTATGAGCGATAGCTTTTTCGCGGGCGTGAGCTGAGCCTCACATAGCAAATTACAAAAAACAAATTAATTTAGTCGGCTTGCATGTGCCTAGCATCGATATAAAAAAATTGTAGGCCCTGAAAGAAATACCGTCGCCCCTAATGATGTAGGGGAGATTATCTTTATAGGACCGAACAAGATGAAGGATTTCGACAAAGGGGGAAAGTAAGTTAAAAACAGGGCTTCATCTACACGTTTGTAGATGAAGCCCTGTATTTACTTTACCTTATTTATCAACACTTTCTTGGAGGAGGATGTTAATTATTTTATTTTGGATATTTTTCTAAATCTCCACTCGCACGATTAACCATCGCTGCCATTTGCGCTCTTTTAACAAATTCGTTAGGGTAAAATCGACCGTCTTCTTTACCTTTAATAATTTCATGACTACTTAGTTTTAAAATATCTGAGTACGCCCAATGTCCTTTTTGTACATCATAAAAAGGACATTCATTCGTATTATCTAATGGGTAATCTAGTATTCTCGATAATATTGCTGATAATTGAGCTCTTGTAATTCGAGAATTTGGTTCAAACACGTTTGGTTTCGTTCCATTAACAATATGATACTTATGTGCGAGTTCAATTGCCCGTTTTGCCCAATGGTCAGTAGGAACATCTGTAAAGTAATTGGGTACCGTTTCTTTTTTGTCATTTAAACCAATCGCGTTTGTAAGGATAGTAACAGCTTGTGCCCTTGTTAGATCACCATTAGGGTCAAACGTGTATTCATTTTTCCCACTTATCCATCCCTTTCTATAAAGAGACATAATATCATTTTCAGCCCAATGATTTTCTGAATCTATAAAATTATGTTGTCCATTTGCCCAAGACGAATAAAATTTCCATATTCCGTTATCTGCTTGCGTTAAATCCCAACTACCAGTTCCTCTTAAATTGTATTTCTCTACTAATCTTAATTTATATTTTAAAGATAAATCATTTTCATACCAAATGGTGTAATTGCCCGTTGAAAGTTTTTTACCACCAATATATGTTGGTGAATCGCTTTCTCTAACAGTGAATTTAGCATAAGCTGATTTTGAGGTATTATCAAAATATAGTTTTCCTTTATGATTATTAACTATGCTTTTTACAGATTTATTAGCTACACCATATCCACCTAATTCCTCGTCATCGTTCCAAATTCGCCCGTAAAATGGTAAGCCTAAAACTACTTTCTTTGAATCAACACCTAGATTTAATAAAGATATAATAGAATTTTCAACAAATGATAAGCTAGCGACAGGGCCTACTGGACCACCATTCCAGCTTTCATCATAGGCCATTAACATTAGATAATCACTATATTCACTTAGTTTTAAATAATCATAAGAACCATGCCATCCTACCGTCCATCCATTTGGATTTGCAGCAACTGCTATAGATATTGTTTTATCATTAGGCATTTTTTCATTTAATAATCTAATGAAATCTGTAAATACTTCCTTATCGGTATAGTTTAAATTCTCAATATCAATATCTATGCCATCTAAGTTATTTTTTACTACAGAATCTACTAATTGAGTAGATAAAACTTCTCTATTTTTCATAGCCATTTGAGCTAAATTTCTATCCCAGTTGTTAGTAATATATGGAACGACTTTTAATTTTCTTTTGTGTAACTCTGCTATTAAATTTTTATCAATTGAAGATTTTAAACTACCGTCAGCGTTTAATTCATAGAATCCTGGCGTAGCTGTATTTAACGCACCTAAAGTCATATCTATATTTTCTAAATAGGAGCTAGAAGTTCCACCATATAAATAAGACATATGTATGTCATTTACTGAGGCATCAGCACTAAATGGAGAGGCAAATAATGTAGTTAACAGAGCGGGGATTAGAAAATATTTTTTAAATTTATTATTCATACCTTCTTTCCTTCCTATAAAATAGATTTTATCTACTTAATTATCTATTATTTGGATCAACTATATCAATTATAAAAATATGGGTTAATTGAGTTATTTAGGTTCGTCACCAAAACTCGTGGTTGGTTTTCTAAAATTCAATAAATTCACATTTGACTATTGAAGAAAAGTGAAAACTCACGTATCGGAATTGTTGACTAGACATAAAGTAATCAACTATTCAAGGGAAGGCTGGATGTTACGACTGACCAAGGTACAACGAAAAATGTAATAATAATAAAATGATCCCACTGAATAATTCAGTGGGATCATTTTATTATTGTCATATGTGATTCATCACGGGTTCATAATAAATGGGTATTATTAATTACAAGAATACGCTAAAATGGCGGAAGATGGGAATGAAGCAAACGTGAAATTCGGCCATATAATGCCAGTAGTATTACCAGTAACGCTTGCTGAAATTACATACATTAAAAATAGCTGTCCATTCCTTAAGAGAACAATGGTCCATCTACCATCACAACCAACTGCATATGTTGCTGGACCTTGTGATTGTAACATACTTTGCGCTTGTGCTGGATTTTGACTTAAAAATTGATATCTATTAATCATGTTTTGAGACGGAGATGGTGGGTTCATTTGCCCCCCTTGGCCAGGTCTAGGTGTTCCACCTGGGAAACCACCTGGCATTCCGCCTGGGAAACCACCCGGCATCCCACCTGGGAAACCACCTGGCATTCCGCCTGGGAAACCACCCGGCATTCCGCCTGGGAAACCACCTGGCATTCCGCCTGGGAAACCACCTGGCATTCCGCCTGGGAAACCACCTGGCATTCCGCCTGGGAAACCACCTGGCATTCCGCCCGGCATCCCTCCTGGGAATCTACCTGGCATTCCGCCTGGCATTCCGCCTGGCATTCCGCCTGGCATTCCGCCTGGCATTCCGCCTGGCATTCCGCCTGGCATTCCGCCTGGCATTCCGCCTGGCATTCCGCCTGGCATTCCGCCTGGCATCCCACCTGGCATTCCGCCTGGCATTCCGCCCGGCATCCCTCCTGGCATTCCACCTGGCATGCCACCAGGAAATCCTCCTGGGAAATTAACCATTTTATCGCTCCTTCTTTTGAGATATAAACTAGGTTATGATAACACTTCTGAATAGGAATGGTTGAATAACCCGAGTTTTCAAAGTAAGTATGATTAAGATTTTTAGCGGTGGAAATATTGCACATCTAAATGAGTAAAAGAAGCTTTGGTTATTAAAGCAAATGATGTTTATGGTGCGCGCTTGAAGAGTTTCCAGGAAATCTACTGAATACCCGTGGAAGGTGGGGGAATACCCGCAAAGTAGCGGTAAATCTGTGCAGTTTACTTTCATAACTCATAAAATGGTTTTACGTATTCCTTCTATGTACTCAAGAAGAAAAAATTATGACAGCATCCTGAAATTCTTTAACCAACAAACTATTAATGATACGATAAAAAAGTACATAAAATATAGAGGTGAGGGGAATATCATGTTCCTAGATAAACTGAAGAATGACTTAAACCAAAAACAATCCCTGTTTATAGGAGAGGAAACAGCCTATCGATCAGCGATTTTAATTCCATTAGTTCTGGTGGATGAAGAATGGCATATACTTTTTGAAGTACGTTCATTCACTATGAGAAAACAGCCGGGGGATATTAGTTTTCCAGGCGGTCGAATCGATGCATCAGATCAATCTCCATTGGCAGCAGCAATACGTGAAACATCTGAAGAATTAGGCGTGGATCCAGCAACGATTCATATTGTAGGGCAATTAAGTCCTTATATTGCTTCGTCTTCATTTGTCATCTACCCATTTGTAGCAACGATTGACTACAATCAAATGATTCATTCCTACAACAAAGAAGAAGTTGAGGAAGTATTTACGGTACCAATCAAATGGCTATTGCATTATGAGCCTTATATGCATTTAGTAGCTGTTGAACCCATGCCTTCACCAGACTTTCCATTTGATAAAATTGTCAATGGTGCGCAGTATCAATGGCGAACACGTTCAATGGAAGAATGGTTTTTTGAGTATGAGAAGTATACCATTTGGGGTTTAACAGCTAGGATTTTAAAACATTTTATAGAAATTATTAAATAAGTACATGAAGAGACGAGATCTTTCTAAGTTTTGATACCTCAGAATGGAATATGTTATTATCAATAAATAAATGAAAAACATAATTTGGAGGGTTTTCCTTGAAAATAGAAATTAACTATTTAGTAGATATGTATAGAGTTCCTACTTCCCTGATTTTTTAGTAGATAAGGTGAAAGCAACAATTGAAGGAGTTGCTAATTATCTTGAAAATGAGGCATATACGAAGGATACAGTACAACAAAAATTAGACGAGATGACCGATCAACTTAACGAGCTTGCAGAAGAATTTGAAGAAAATGATAGTCAAATTGAAACCGTTGCGAGAGAATCCATTGCAGATACGGTATTCTTAGTTTTAAAAGCTTATCATATAGATATCGATATAGAAGAAGCTATTAGAAATAGAGATTGGTAAAAATCATGTTAGTAAGAAAATCGCTAAGGTAGAAAGTTTAAACTTTAGCGATTATTTTATATGCATTAAAAGGGAAGGTTTCTTTCATGGAGAATTTTGTAGATTCACCATTTTTCACTTATGATTTTTATAGCTTTACGTCAAGAGGAAATGCCGTATTGGTACAATGTCCAAATTGTACAAAATGCGCCCAGATTAAAAGAATCGCTAACACCTATATTGTCCAATGTGACAGTTGTACTTTCCGTAAAACAAAGGAGCAGCAATGTTTAGTAAAAGCTTTTGCACAGGGGGAATGTAAATCCTGTAAACGACATGTCAATATTGAACTGGAAGATAGAGAACGTCATTATAGTAAGCTGAACAAGGCATGCCCTTATTGTCATACGCTTGTACAATGTCATATCAAAATTAATCCGACAAAAGTCTATTTTATTGTGGTGTCAAATGCAAAAGGGACAGATCCTATATTCCTACTAGATTACTATCTCTTAACAAATGTAGGGCCCAACCAACCTATCTGGGCGTTAAGCGCAAGCCATTTGAAGTATTTAGTTGACTATGTGTCGGATAAATTAAGAACAAAGAACTTTACAGGTAAAACAGCATCGCATTCGCTACCTGCCTATATTAAATGTGCAAAAAATCGAGAGGATGTATTGCGTAAGTTAAAACAATTAGAAAGGAAATTATTAGGAATGGAAAAATAGCGCCAAGGAGATGACAACATGTGTAAAAAAACAGCAGAAGAATTGGAAGGAACATTACCTAAATTTAAGTATATAGCGCATCCCATCAAATCAGGGATTTTCAAAATAGACAAAAAAGTGCTATGTGATTGTTGTGAAGAAGAGGTAGAAATATATGTTGAAAGTGGCCTATATGCAATAGAATCAGTCGAGTATCTTTGTCCAAATTGTATTTCTAGTGGAAAAGCGGCTGCAAAGTATAATGGAACATTTCAATCAGATTTATATAATGATGAACGAGTAGTAAACAAGTCGTTTGTAGATGAAATCTTACATCGAACACCGGGTTATGTGAGTTGGCAAGGGAATAACTGGCTTGCTCATTGTACGGATTACTGTGCTTTTATTGGCTATGTAGGGTGGTTGGAATTAGTAGAAAAAGGCATTGAAGATGAAATAGAAAATTTTACAGAGATGGCTCTAGCAGATTTAAAGCAATACTTAACGAATGATGGTGAATTACAAGGCTATCTATTTCAATGTATAGAATGCGGGAAATATTGCTTATATGCAGATTGTGCATGAGTTATCTATAGAGGCGTCATAAGGAGGAATGAGAAATTGCACTATTTAACATCTGCCAATTTTGTAACGCATCAAGAAATCTTTCAACAGGCGACAACTGAAATTCGAACGAGGAGTTGTAAAGTGATTGAAGACTATCCTCTCACGATTGAGTTATCAACGGGAGAGAGTCTATTGCTAACGAGTATTTTAGAGTTCTATTTAAATCAACAACTAACTACAACATTTAAACATGCTGAAGTGAAGGCTTTTTGCGAACAACTGCGACACATGGCAGGGTTCAATAATATTAGTTATACATTGCGCGTTTGGATTGAAAACAATATTCAAGAACGCTATTTCGCAACAGGAACAAAAAACTGGCCATCTACATATACATTAAAAGAAGGAATGGAGTTAGTAGATTTAGAATTGCTGAATTTTGTGTGCTATGTCGCGATATGTTTTATGAAATATGGTGCAAGTTATGAATCTCTTTCAGCACAACGACTCTTTAACTTGGTAGAGGCAACAGGATCAAATGAAGTAGCTAAACTGCGAGAAAATGGATCCGGTGAACTGACAATAAGTGAAAGTTCTTATCGTGATAACGATGTTGTCTGTAAAGCGAATGATGTTTTTGCCATGATTGATGTCCATATTAAAAACGAGAAACAGGTTGCCTATGAGAAATCATTGGACTTTATTATTCGATTACTAGATTTGAATTTCCCTAAAAGTTATCAAATTAAATTTTCTTGTGCGAAAAATGAGTACTTGCCAATTGAAAATTTACCTCAAGTACCTGTTCATAATTTTTTTGCCAATGCGCTAAAATATCCGGAACTACATTCGAAAATAAAATTATACGCAGAAAAGGCCATGAGAACATATGCGTGGTATACAGATTTAGAGGATGAGGATTGTGCTATGCCATCCACATTTGCCGTTTTAGGCTTAGGGTTAGTTTCCTCAGAATATTGGCCCTTAGTAAAAAAATACATGGAAACCTGTGATGGGGACCACTCTTCTATCCAAACCGCTTTCACACCCGTGTTTATCAACAAATTCGGTTTTACATCTGAAACGCTTCCTGTTTTCATTAGTTGTGTACTTGCGGTTCAAGAACATGAACATAATGAAATTTTTTCTGAGAACATGAATGATAAAGCAAGTTTAGAACTACTATTAACATGTAAAAGAAACTTTGTGGCGTATCTCAGTGAAAGCCAAAAAGAGGATTGGAAAGAAGAACTTGATGAAATGATTGCATTTGTCTGGGAAAATGTCTGTTATGCTATTTGGGGTGTGTGCTTTAATAAACCGCCTGCTGTAGTGATAGACAATGCTTCAGATGAATTAAGACACCTTTATCAAGAGATTTTGTTATAAAACAGTACATGAAAAAGTTAATTTGAACGCTGTTAAAATGAATAGAGCATGGCAATAAGGTACAGGAGCAGGAGATTTGTGATTAACGCATCTCCTACTCTTTTTTATTTTAGATTGAGCAGCTTCCAATTTAATAGCGGAACTACTTCATAAGCATAGGGTTAAAGTTGAGCAAAATAATGAATACATTAGGGCTGTGAAGTAACAATCGCATGAGGTTCAAGAAACTATTTTGTACAAGAATACACTCTATAATCTAAAATTCCTTCATACTTTAAGTTCAGATTGTAATGCTTTTCCATGAGCTCATAATGTTCAGGTTCAATATCCTTGGAGTACTGATATTCAGGCACTGAAGAAATGGACTTGTTTTTTTGTATACGGATATTTTTAAAACCGACCTGTTTAAATAAAGCAACCCAATCCTTTTTCATAAAGAAGGAATCAAAGCCATAAAATTGTTTGATTTCCTGTTCGGTTTTTGCCTCAAGTTGTCGGTTGATGGTAAATTCGATTGCAATGAACCGACCACCATCCTTTAATAAACGAAAAATTTCTTTTAGGGCACTAGGCTTATTGACAAAAGAAAGAACAGATTCAGCAATGATAAAATCAAATTTACGATCGGGTAACGGCATTTTTTCGATTGAACCTTGCATGATTGTTACTGGTAGATGTGTTTTTTTCATCCTCTTTTTGGCTTTCGCTACCATAATTGAATTGATATCTATGCCCATTACTTTTGCACCGTAGTTGCTAGCTAAAAAGGCAGCAGTTTGGCCTGTACCACACCCTACATCTAAAATATGAGAAGCTTTGCTGACTTGCTCCGTTTTGAATATTGCCTTTGTTAGGTTAATACCGCCAGGATGAGCACCCCCAACACCAAATTTGGACAAAAAATCTAGATATTTGGAATTCTGAAAGACAACCACCTTCTTTATTCGTCATAATTGTATAGTATGAAATAAAAAATAGTATGGTTCCTGCAAGAGATAAGCTGACCAAAAATGAAACCTTACAGAAGTAAGGAGTGATTGATTTTAAAAGTGCTGGTATAGGATCTGGACGGCACCATAAAAAGTGGAATAAATCACTAGATTTCAATATGTTTTACGCACTACATACGTTATATTATGTGTCAGCCACGTCTACGAAAGACTAATCAATAAAAAATTTCAGACATATATTATTAAAAAGCTTTCTGATAGGGGGTGAATCGATGCCATTTTATCCGCCGAATCCTGGAAGGAGACCACTTCCACCAAGATATAGACAAGGATCTAATCGAGGTAGACAGGAGCAACCTTTCTTTTACCCGAACCAACTACCCCAGGCTTCTAGATTTGGAAGATTACCAGATAGTATAAATGCCATTATGGGTCATGCTGGAACAATCACGAATGGGGTTAATATGTTAAGGCAAATGGGATCATTGTTAAGTTTATTTAAATAGTTTCAAGATGCAATAGGCTATATCAAGCACATCAATGGCAATAAGTTGATGTGCTTTTTTGTGTATTAGCTCTTATAAAGAGCCCAGCCAGCTGAAGAAGTGGAAAAGTTATATACAAAAATCCATTTCATACTTCACTTTCGGTTATATTCCAACTACAGGCGGACGCTTTCCTCGGGCAAGCATCGAGCTGCTTCCTTTTCCCGCTGAGTCGCCGCCATACGCTCCTAACAAAAATGTCCGTGTTTCGTTATAGAAAAACGATTGATGAAAGTAATTTAAATAAAGTATAGAAGTTTCTATTGTTGTGCATTTGTCAAGTTTCATGGCAGCTATTAGCCTCTCTACTAGCGGCCATTTCAGCCTTGTTTATGTCTGAAGTGTGAACAACTGTAGTGTTTTACTTGAAAAAAATGCTTACATAAAAGAATTTATTTTTGTTATAGTTACAAACAGACCGGTTGGTATGTTGGAGTGAGTTAGACAAAATGGCGACTAAATCGTTGATTATCAACATCGCACCAAAACTTTTTCAATCAAACAGGATATATCCGAGTGGAAAGAAGTGAAATGTTAAAAGTCAGAATATCTCAAAGTTCTCACTTTTTGAAGGAAGTCATTACAACGGATGGTAGCTATATTCGACCAGTATTCTATTACACCAAAGGCCAGCAGAGAAGAGGAGGGGGGCACTTAAAGGCTAGTCATTTAGCAGGGGTGTGAGTGAATTGGCTGCATTAAGTGTTCCAGTAAGAGAGCTTTACTGAAATGTGTATGGAAAAATCCAAATGATATTTATTCATGAATAAGGATATTCAAAAGATACAGCCTATTCGATTGCAATTCAGATGACAGCCTTAATGGAGGAATCGATGTTGCGCTATTTAACACAGACTCATCTGTAACCAGAAAGTCGCTTCTACCGGATCACCAAATATTTTTAAGGGAGTTTGAACTCGTGAGTAAAAAAGTGAATACAAGTCCGAAAGTCGATGCTTCGGCAAATAAACAACACAAAACAGGCCCTATCTTAGCTGCTCTTTTAGTGGCTGGCTTTGTTGGACTTTTTAGTGAAACGGCATTAAATATTGCTTTAGGTGACTTAAGTCAAATTTTTAGTGTAAATGCTACAACTATTCAATGGTTAGCAACAGGTTATTTTTTAACTTTAGGTATTTTAGTGCCAGTAACAGGCATTTTGATGCAAAAATTTACAACGCGTCAAATGTTTATGAGCTGCATTTTATTATCGTTAATAGGAACAATTTTAGCCGCGGTCGCACCAGTATTTAGTGTGTTATTACTTGCTCGTGTCATTCAAGCGGCAGGTTTAGCCATCAATTTACCCTTAACTCAAAACGTTATCTTTACGATTTTCCCACCAAATAAACGTGGTGGTGCTATGGGAATCATGGGTCTAGTGATGTTAGCCGGTCCAGCATTAGGTCCAACAATCGCAGGTCTTATTTTAGATACATTATCTTGGCACTGGATTTTCGGCGTCACTATACCGTTCTTATTGTTCTCTTTAATTTTCGGACAGAAATATTTACCGAATGTCAATGCAGTACGCAAAGTATCGATTGATACACTATCTATTATCCTGTCAACGATTGGTTTCGGCGGTATTGTTTACGGATTCAGTGTATCAGGTGAAGCAGGATGGACAAGTGCAACGGTTCTTGGCACAATCATTGTTGGTGTTTTAGCCATCATCCTATTCTCGATTCGTCAAATGAGCATGACCACGCCAATGTTAAATTTACGTGCATTTAAATACCCACTTTTCGTTTTGGGTGTATTTATGAGCTTTATAACATTCTTTAACATGTTATCGATGTTAGTTATTTTACCAATGTATATGCAAATGGCATTAGTCATGGCAGCATTTACAACAGGTCTGATTCTTTTACCAGGTAGTTTATTAAACTGTATTTTAGCGCCAACAATTGGTCGCTTATTCGATAAATACGGTCCCAAAGCAGTTATTACACCAGGTACACTTTTAGTCGTTATTGGTTATCTACTGTATGCAACATTTGGTACAGAAACGGCTGTATGGATGATTATCTTCACGCATGTTGTCATGATGCTAGGTATCGGTGCGGTGCTTGCCTCTACACAAACAAACACCTTAAACGCTTTACCAAAAGAGTACTATCCAGATGGTATTGCGATTACCCAAACCATTCAACAAGTAGCAGGTGCGGTTGGTATCGCAATTATGGTGGCGTTGTTCACGTCAAAACAAAGCAGTGCGTTAACAACAGCAGGTGACAATATGACAGAGGCTGCAGCATCAGGATCATCCTTCGTCTTTACAGTAGGATTCGTCTTTGCTGTCATTAATTTTGTGTTATCCTTATTCATGAAAAAGCCAAGCACTCTTCAATTAAAATCTTAAACACGAGTAGTGGTTCATAGCATGTAAGAAAATGGTAGTGTAAAAAGCCCGAAACTATAAAAACCCTCTTAAGAAAAAGTTCTTAGGAGGGTTCTTCGCTTGAAATATATCAACAACAATTTAATATCTAGGGATGAAAATTTGTCGTTAGTTTACTTGTACAAGTTGTTTTTCAATAATAGAGCGATTTTTTTCTTTAAACATTTCGTTATGCGAAGATACAACCGCATTCCGATAGGCTGTTGGTTCTAAATACGTTTTCACCGAGTTGACAGCATTTGCGGCATCTTGGAAAGTTCCTAAAAGCAGATGGATTTTACCTTCGAAAGCTAAAATATCGCCAGCTGCAAAAATACCAGGTTGCGCAGTTTCACCAGTTGCTTTTCCTTCGAAATAATAATCATCTTTCTTTGGTATGGTAATAGATTCTTCAAATGCTAACGATGCTTCACGGTTATAGCCATGACTAACAATAACTTCATCAATTTGACGCGTGTAACTTTGCTTTGTTTGTGAATTTTCACATGTGACTAATTGAATGGCTGTTTTGTCTGCATTGGCGGACAGTTTGGTAATCGTCGTATTGCATTCGATTTGTACACCAGCAGCGAGTGCCTCTTGTACTGTTGCTTCATGGGCAGATAAAGTTTCTTTACGGTAAACAACGGTTACGTTTTTGGCAATAGGGCTCAGCTCAACAGCCCAGTCAAGTGCTGCATTACCACCACCTGAAATAATAATTTCCTTGTTTACAAAGCGCTGATAGGATTGTACTGTGTAGTGCAAGTTGGTCATCTCATATTTTTCAGCACCTTCAAGCGTAAGCTTTTGAGGGTTAATAATACCACCACCAACTGCTAAGAGGATAGCTTTTGAGTAATGCTTGTCTCCTTGAGCTGTATGTATTACAAAAATATCTTGTTGTCGCTCAATGTAGTCAACCTTTGTTCCAGTTAGGATGGTTGGGTCGAATGTTTTTGCTTGGGCAATTAATTGTTTGACAAATTGCTCGCCTAAAACGGGGGGATGACCACCAATATCCCAAATAAGCTTTTCTGGGTACAGTAAAACTTTGCCACCAAGCTGCTCCTGACTTTCCATTAACTTCGTTTTTAATCCTCTTAAACCACTATAAAAGGCACTATATAGACCAGCAGGCCCACCACCAATAATTGTTAAATCATATATATCTTGCATTTAGTTCGCCACATCCTTAATAAATAATAAAAAAGTATTTGACAAATCCTTATCAGATAACTAGACTAGTTCTAGTGATAATGATTATCATTAAAGAACTTTGAATATCATAGCATGTAAAGAAGTAAAAAGAAAGAGAGGTTACGATTTGCGTTTACAAGTTGAATCAATACGTGTTGGTTATGACAACAAAACGATTGTGCACGATTTATCATTGCAAATTCCAGATGGAAAAATAACGACAATTATTGGCTCAAATGGCTGTGGCAAATCCACGCTATTAAAAGCCATTACGAGAATATTAAAGCATGATCAGGGACAAGTAGTTTTGGATGGCCAAAATATTTCAAAGATGAAAACCAAAGAATTAGCGAAAGAGTTGGCCATATTACCACAAAGTCCTGAAAGTGCACATGGGTTAACTGTTGAAGAGCTTGTATCCTACGGTCGATTTCCATATCAAAAAGGCTTTGGCAATTTATCGCAAAAGGACAAAGATGTGATTGACTGGGCCTTACGGGTAACAAAAACGGGTGCATTTCGTCAGCAAACAGTTGATGCATTATCTGGTGGGCAACGTCAGCGCGTGTGGATCGCGATGGCATTAGCACAAGACACGGATATTATCTTTTTAGATGAACCGACTACTTATTTGGATATGGCGCATCAACTGGAAGTTTTAGAATTACTAAGCAAGTTAAATGAAGATGAAGGTCGCACAATTGTTATGGTGTTGCATGATTTAAACCAAGCAGCACGTTTTTCAGATTATATTGTGGCACTTTCAAACGGAGAGCTTGTGAAGTTTGGTACAGCAGAGGAAGTGGTTGTGCCAGAAGTTTTACAGAAAGTATTTAATATTGATGCAGTCATTGGCAAGGATCCAAGAACAAACAAACCAATGTGCATTACATATAACCTATTACAAACAATTTAAAGGGGATTTACGAATGAAAAAGTGGCTTTTACCAATGTTTATGATGCTTGTACTAGTGCTAGCAGCATGCGGCAATAAAGAAGATAGTGCTAAGAAATCAGACGAAGGTTCTAAAGAAGCTTCGTCAGCAGAAACAATTACCTATGAATCTGAAACAGGTCCAATTGAAGTGCCAGCTAATCCAAAACGTGTAGTCGTGTTATCTTCATTTGTTGGAGATTTATTAAAACTTGATGTCAACGTAGTTGGTGTTGATTCATGGGCGACAAAGAATCCAAACTTCCAAGATGACATTAAAGATGCAGTTGTTGTAGAAAATACAGATATTGAAAAAATTCTTGAACTAGAACCCGATTTAATTATTGGTTTAAGTGGTATTGAAAATGCCGATAAATTAGCAGAAATCGCTCCGACCGTATTATTTACGTACGGTAAAGTTGATTATTTACAACAGTTTATTGAAATCGGTAAAGTGGTCAACAAAGAAAAAGAAGCAACAGCATGGGTAGAAGACTTTAAAGTGCGTGCTACAGAAGTAGGTACTAAAATTAAAGAAAAAATTGGTGAAGATGCAACGGTTACGGTTGCAGAAAACTTCAATAAGCAATTGTATCTATATGGGGACAACTGGGGTCGTGGAACAGAAATTTTATATCAAGCAATGGGCTTAAAAATGCCTGAAAAAGTGAAGGAAGTGGCGTTAGAGCCAGGTTATTTCGCGATTTCTCAAGAGGTATTAGGCGATTACGCTGGTGATTATGTCATTTTTAGTATGTTTATGGACCAAGATACATCATTTACAGAAGCGGCATGGTTTAAAGATTTAGAAGCTGTGAAAAATGGTCGTTTATTTGAAGTGAATGCCAATGCATTTTACTTTAATGATCCAATAACATTAGATTATCAACTAGATTTCTTTGAAGAGAAGTTTTTACAATAATTTCAGTAGAGAGTAGCGAAGGCAAATGACAAAGTTTCGACAGTTCCCATTTTGGCTTCAGGCGATGCTTGCACTGGTTTTATTAGTAGGAACTGCTAGTATTTCGCTGTGCGTAGGTGCAGCAAATACTAGCATTCAAGATGTCTATCAAGCCATCGTAGGACAAAGCGGTGGCAAGCATTATGCTATATTACGAGAAATCCGATTTCCTCGTATCCTGGCAGCTATTTTTGTAGGCAGTGCACTTGCAGTCGCTGGAGCTATAATGCAGGGGGTTACAAGAAACCCATTAGCAGATCCGGGGCTTCTTGGACTAACGGCAGGTGCCAATGCGGCCCTCGCTTTAACGCTGGCGTTCATCCCAAGTACCTCGTATTATATGTTGATTTTTGCATGCTTCGTCGGTGCAGGAATTGGCATGATCATTGTATATGGCATCGGAACTTCAACTAAGAAGGGGTTTTCTCCATTAAAGCTTGTTTTAGCTGGTGCTGCCGTATCCGCACTATTACAAGCCGTTGCAGATGGTACGGGTATATTATTTCAGATTTCAAAAGATGTATCCATGTGGACAAGTGGTGGCTTAATTGGCACAACATGGAAAGCGTTAATTATCGTGCCGTTTATAATCATTGGTTTAGTGATTGCCTTTGCATTCAGTCGTCAACTAACCATTTTGAGCTTAAATGAAGAAGTCGCAGTAGGTTTAGGACAAAATACGTCCGTGATTAAAGGCGTGATGATGATTGTCGTTGTTGTCTTAGCAGGCTCTGCGGTGGCGCTTGTAGGTAATTTAGCATTTGTTGGTTTAATGGTGCCACATATCGTACGTGCCTTCGTTGGTACAGACTATCGATTCGTCCTACCGATGAGTGCCCTTATTGGTGGTTGGTTTATGGTGATTGCTGATTTTGCAGGTCGGATGATTAATGCGCCATATGAAACACCGGTAGTGGCCATTATTTCGATTATCGGCCTTCCATTCTTCCTACTTCTCGTACGGAAGGGAGGTCGTCAGCTTGTTTAATGTCGGGCGTAAAAAACGGCGTCGCTGGTTAATGGCGTGGATATTGTTGACACTCGTAATTTTTGTAATGGGTATTTCGCTAGGTGCAGCTTCCGTGTCGATTGACCGCATTATCCCGATTCTATTGGGAGATGGTAGTTTTAAAGAATCATTCGTGTTGTTTTCTGTTCGATTGCCAAGAATGTTTGTTTTGGCAGCGGCAGGGATGGCGTTAGCGTTAGCAGGAGCAGTGTTACAGGGTGTAACCCGCAATGATTTAGCAGATCCCGGGATTATTGGTATCAATGCAGGTGCAGGTGTTGGGATTACACTCTTTTACCTATTCGCGAAGGGAGACTTACCAAACTTTGCGTATGTGCTCCCAGTGGTAGGATTTATGAGCGCTCTAATCACTGCATTATGTATTTACTTTTTCTCGTACAAGCGGAACACAGGTGTTCAACCGGTACAGCTCATTTTAGTCGGGGTAGGGGTGGCTTCTGCTTTATCAGGATTCATGATGATTTTAATCTCCTCTGCTGAGCGAAGTGATGTGCAATTTATCGCACAATGGCTAGCGGGCAGCGTGTGGGGAACAGATTGGCCATTTTTCTGGGCTTTAGTGCCGTGGCTTGTGCTGTGCATTCCATTTATTTTCTATAAGGCGAATGTGTTAAATGTCCTAGCTATGACAGAGCAAACAGCCACTGGTCTTGGCATGAATATTGGGCGCGAGCGACTACAATTATTGATCGTGTCTGTCGCACTTGCTGCGGCTGCTGTATCAGTAACTGGTGGAATTGCCTTTATCGGTTTAATGGCACCGCACATCGCGAAACAGCTTGTCGGACCACGCTATCAATTCTTTTTACCGTTAACACTATGTATCGGGGCTAGCTTATTAATGCTTGCCGATACCATTGGACGCGTGGCCATTTCAACAGCAACAGTACCAGCAGGAATTGTAGTAGCATGTATCGGTGCACCTTATTTTTTATATTTATTACGCAAAAACGACTGAATGGCTTAGGCTGTTCAGTTTTTTTCTGTTTGAGCTAGTGTTCGAGTTAGGGGAGGCGGATAGAACCGCGGAACTGACGGATAGAACGCTCGAACTGACGGATAGAACCGTCGAAGTGGCGGATAAAACCGTGGGAGTGGCAGGTAGAATCGCGGGAGAGACGGATAGAACCGCGGAAGTGGCAGGTAGAATCGCGGGAGAGGCGGATAGAACCGTCGAACTGACGGATAGAATCGCGGAAGTGGCGGATAAACCCGCGGGAGTGGCAGGTAGAATCGCGGGAGAGACGGATAGAACCGCGGAAGTGGCAGGTAGAATCGCGGGAGAGGCGGATAGAACCGTCGAACTGACGGATAGAATCGCGGAAGTGGCGGATAAACCCGCCGAACTGACGGATAGCGAGCGGAAAAGTAGTAGCGAGAGCTAGCCACGGCCGTTTTTGCCTTACTTTTTATCTAAAAATATGAACGAAAGATTTAATTTGCCAAATCCCAGTTTAAAGTTTTTTGGAAAGCCTTTTTGCAAGCCTTTTTTTCTTTATAATGGGGAAAAGGAGGAGAAAAAATGATAGTATTAGCTCGGCAAAAGTCAGAGACACAAAAAATTTATGAGGCACTGATACGAAGACTCCCTAGTACCCATGCAGAGTTCACCTACTATTCTGAGCGTTTACGTCGCATACAAGCAGGCTATGCGGGGGAACAGCGAGTAGATGCAGAATGGCTTGAAATGAATTTACCTCATCCCCATTATTTTCTTCATGATTTGCAAGTCATCAACCGCTTCGGCACCTCGCATCAAATGGACACAATTTTTTTATGCCCCCACTTTATACTGATTTTAGAAATTAAAAATATAACAGGCTATCTGGAATTTGATGAAGCCTTTGCTCAATTTACTAGAACCAACGCAGAGGGCATTGTTGAAGGAATGCTTGACCCCCTACATCAGGTAAAGCGGCATGTGGAGTGGATGAAAGGAATGATTCAGCAGGAGCGACTCGATATACTTGTAAAGTACGCTGTCATTTTTGCGACGAAAAATGCAATTTTATCACAAAGTTTAAGGGGGCAGCCTGTGTTTCATGTATCGGGGTTGCGTAATCAAGTAAAAGCGTGGCTTCAACAACATAATGAGGTATTCATGGATGAAGCAGCACTCCAACGCTTTGCGAATCTTTTGTTTACCATGCATACACCTATGAAAAGACAATTAACGCTACCTATACAGGATATAGTGAAAGGCGTGTTATGCCCACGTTGCTCGGATGGACAAAAAATGAGCTATCGCTATAAAAAGTGGTTCTGCGAGCGATGCGGCTTAGTGGATAATCAGGAAATTTTTACTACACTTGATGACTATCGTTTACTGATAAACGGATGGTTAACGAACAAAAGCTTTTGTGAATTTTTTGCAATTAGCTCTCCGAATGTGGCGTATAGAATATTGCAGCAGCTTCCGTTGAAAGCGCTGGGAACAAAACGACATAGGAGATATTGGATTGCAGAGTAAATATGGGTTTGCCAAAATTCAAGCGGTCTGAATTTTGGCTGTTTGGGATATGAGGCGGATAGAACCGTCGAACTGGCGGATAGAACCGCCGAACTGACGGATAGAATGCTCGAACTGGCGGATAGAACCGTCGAACTGACGGATAGAACCGTCGAACTGGCGGATAGAATGCTCGAACTGGCGGATAGAACCGCCGAACTGACGGATAGAATGCTCGAACTGGCGGATAGAACCGTCGAACTGACGGATAGAATGCTCGAACTGACGGATAGAATCGCGGAAGTGACGGATAAACGCAGCAAACTGACGGATAGAATCGCGGAAGTGACGGATAAACGCAGCAAACTGACGAACAAAAACCGCCGAACTAACAGACAAAACCCTAGACAAATAGGGAAGTTGGGTATATAGTTACCTAGGCTAACTAATTTAATTTACAGTAGTAGTGAAAAAGTGAGGGAGTGATACTTTGACGATTGAACAGAATTTTTTTAATGAGTACCGATTGATGTACCGACCGTTTACAAATCAGCTCAATGTGCAGTTAGAGCACTATCAGTTATTTAGTTCACAGTGGGCTGTCTTGCGATTTTTAATCGATAAGGGACCGCATTCGCTTGTTGAAATTGCCAACTTTATGTTTATTGAGAAGCCGAGTGTGACGAGGCTTGTACAAAAGCTTGTGGAACTTGGTTATGTCGAAACAGTGGCAGGCAAGGATAAGCGAGAAAAGCTTGTACAATTAACCGCTTATGGTGAAAATATCGTGCAGGAAATTCAGGAACATTTAAAACCATTTTTAGAAAAGGCATTGGCAGGTGTGCCAACGCAGGATATTGAAATTGCTACACAAGTTTTAGCAAAAATTTGTGCAAACATTCATCAGTAGGAGAGGAAGCAAGTGGAAGCAACTAGACATAAACTTTGGACAAAAGACTTTTTAATCGTATCCCTAATCAATTTTACAATTACGTTAATTTTTTATTTATTAATGGTGACGATTGCGGGCTACGCAGTGGAGCAATTTGGTGCTTCCACGAGTACGGCAGGGCTTGTGTCTAGTATCTTTATAATAGGGACGTTATTTGGGCGCCTTGGTACTGGACGAATTATTGGGGATTGGGGTAGTAAAAAGACATTATTTTGTGGACTGTTGTTATTTATGTTATCTACAATGTCGTATTTTCTTGCAGGAAATTTACCATTATTGATGCTAAATCGTTTAGTACAAGGGATAGCGCTCGGGGTAGCAAGTACGGCAACGGGTACAATTATTGCTCAAATCTTACCAGCGGATCGACGTGGTGAAGGGATAGGTTACTATAGCTTAAGTGCCATTTTAGCGACGGCTATCGGACCTTTTGTAGGGATACTTTTAACACAGTTATTTGCTGATTATCGCATGATTTTTGCGGTCGATTCGGTTTTAGCCGTTATTTGCTTTATGATGTATTTTATTGTGACAGTGCCAGATGCACCGAATAAGGTGAAAGAACTAGCGGCGAAGACAGGTTTCAAACTGTCCAACTTTATTGAAATGCGGGCAGTGCCAATTGCATTTGTAGCACTCGTAATTGGTTTTGCTTATTCAGGCGTTATGTCGTTTATGACGTTTTATGCCAAAGAATTGGATTTAGTAACGGCAGGTAGTTATTTCTTTATCGTGTATGCACTGGTCATTTTAGCGACTCGTCCATTTACAGGAAAACTACTCGATTCAAGGGGCGCCAATATTGTGATTTACCCATGTCTTGTGCTATTTGCCATTGGTATGTACGCCTTTAGTGCTGCAACGAGTACTGTTGTATTTTTAATAGCTGCTGCTTGTATTGGGATTGGTTATGGTAACTTCAACTCCGTAGCCCAAGCAATCGCTATTAAAGTTACACCAAATGAACGACTAGGACTTGCGACATCGACCTATTTTATTTTATATGATTTAGGATTAGGAGTAGGGCCTTATTTCTTAGGTTCTTTTGCACCGACGATGGGTTACAGCACCACTTTCTTGGCCATGGTATTTGTTATTTTACTGTCAATTGTGCTCTATTATTTCTTATATGGAAAACATGAGAATTTAAAACAAGCGAAAATTTCATAGATTAGAATCGTTATATTGTGGAAAAAACGTCTTTTTGCTAGTTGGTTATAAAATTCAACTGCGAAATGACGTTTTTTTCTTTAAATAAAAATACTTCTTGCAATCAATTATGATAATCATTATCATTCACATATAAAGGAAAACTGAAATTGAAGGGGGACTTAATACCCTATCGATTCGTAGTTGAATATATCAAGTACTTACGAGGCTTAATGCACCACTTAAATTTTAGTGTTCGTTCGTACAGGATAAACAAATTCGGAAGTAGGTACTTAACATGAAAAACAAATCATTCCTGTCAGTATTAGTGGCGGGCGGTATTATGATGGCTGGCTGTGGCAATACAGATGAAGCTAAAAAAGAAGAAGAAAAACCAGCAACGGAGCAGGCACAACCAGCAGCTGAGGTTGATTTAAGTGCTGAACTAACAGCTTATCAACAGTTTGCATTAGAGCAGATGGACCAATTCCTCATAGAAACAGAGAACTTTGTGAAATTGTTCAAAGCTGGTGATATGGAAGGGGCAAAAGCAGCCTATGCTCCTGCGCGTATGTATTTCGAGCGTTCTGAGCCAATCGCCGAAAGCTTTGGTGACCTTGACCCACGCATCGACGGTCGTTTAGCCGATATTCAAGAAGAAGGCAAAGGTGAGGAAGAATGGACTGGCTACCACAAGCTTGAATATGCGCTTTGGGAAAAAAATACGACAGCGGGTTACGAAGCAGTGGCAGACCAATTACTTGCGGATGCGAAAGAATTACACGCACTTGTACAAACGGTTGAAGTAACGCCAGATTTAATGATGACAGGTGCAGTTGACTTATTGAATGAAGTATCGACTTCAAAAATCACAGGTGAAGAAGAAATTTACTCACACACGGACCTTTATGACTTTAAAGCAAATATTGAAGGTGCAGAAAAAATCTTTGACATTCTTCGTCCTAAGTTAGAAGCAAAAGATAAAGATTTAGTAGCAACATTAGATGAAAAGTTCAAAGCAGTCGATGATTTATTAGCACAGCATGCAACAGCTGATGGTGGTTATATTTCTTATGAAGAATTAACTGAAGAACATACAAAAGCTCTTGCAGCAGCAGTCAACCAACTTGGTGAGCCATTAAGTCAAATGGGAATTATTTTGGAGTGATAAATAATGACAGCGTCAAATGATAATAAATGGATCGATAAAAAAATATCTCGTCGTGACATGTTAAAGTTATCTGGCATCGGCGTAGCAGGAGTTGCTATCGGTGCTTCCGGCTTAGGCGGTGTTATGAAAGCAATGGGTTATGATGTGTTTGAACCTGTAGCGGATAGTACAACTGCTCAAAACAAAGTGGATTTTTATGGCGAGCATCAAGCCGGCATTATTACGCCTGTTCAAACGCATATTTATTTTGCTTCGCTAGATGTTTTAGTAACGTCGAAGAAAGAGCTACAAGAGTTGTTCAAAAAATGGACACCTCTTGTTGTTCGTTTGATGAATGGTGAATTAATGGTAGATTTAACAACGAATATCAGAGTGCCAACAGGGGATACAGGAGAGGCAGAAGGTTTAGATGCTGCCAATTTATCTATCACATTTGGCGTTGGCCCCTCTCTTTTCGAGAAGCTTGGCATGGCACATTTGAAACCGACCGAATTAGTAGATTTACCGCACTTCCCAAAGGACCAGCTACAAAAAGAATTTACTGGTGGTGATCTGTGTATTCAAGCGTGTGCAGATGATCCGCAAGTTGCGTTCCATGCTGTACGAAATTTAGTGCGTGCAGCTTCGGGCAAAGTGGAGATTAAATGGTCTCAGGCTGGCTTTAATTCATTTCCAGCAGGAGGAGGAACACCTCGTAATTTATTTGCCTTTAAGGATGGCACAGTAAATCCTGCTATTACAGATGACAAAGATGTAAAGAAAGTTGTGTGGGTGGAAAAAGGCTGGTTGAAGGGCGGCTCGTATTTAGTAGCACGTAAAATTCAAATGCATCTTGAAACGTGGGATCGTACTTCATTGAAAGACCAGGAAGCAACGTTTGGTCGTTATCGTGACAGCGGTGCTGCATTCGGGAAAACAAAGGAATTTGAAGATTTCGATGTAGAGGCGAAGGACGACAAGGGCGAGTACGTTATGCCCGATACATCCCATGTCCACTTAGCAAGGAAATCAGGTGCTCGGATACTACGTCGGTCGTATTCTTATGCTTCAGGTGTTATGTCCAATACAGGTGCCCATGATGCAGGACTATTATTTGTATCTTTCCAGAAAGACCCTGCTCAGTTTACAACAGTGCAAAATAGTTTAGGCCGCATGGATAAAATGAATGAATATATTACCCATCGAGGCAGTGCAGTGTTTGCTTGCTTCCCTGGTGTACAAAAGGGGAGTTATTTAGGTGAAGCACTTTTTAACGCGCTGTAGCATCATCCTTTGTTTGCTAGTTGTACTTGCAGTGCCAGTGCAAGCGGCGCAGTCTTATAGTCATTTATACATTTCTATTAGTGACGCCCTTATGAATACTAAGCAGGACAAGGAAGCAGAAGCAAAGCGTGCACTGGAACAATTTACAACTGACTGGGCTTCCGTAACATCTGAACAAACCGAAGCGAAAGAAAAGGTTGATACCATTCTAGCACAAGCAGTGGAATCGACATCCAAAGAAAAGCGTTTAGCGGCGTTATCTGCCTTATCGAATGCCTTACGTTCATTAGAAAAGTTAGAAAACCCAGTGGATGAAGCGGCACAGCGAGCGGAATTCGGTACAAAATTCAAACCTATTATGATAGAGTTTGAGAAAGCCTTAGCTAGTGGTGACATCACGGCAATCGGCGCGGCTTACAAGGAATTCAATATTAAATGGAATAAACATGAACGACCTGTTCGTGAGCAAAGTATTGCTATGTATGGACAAATCGAAACGCAGATGGCTTTCTTACGTATTACGATTTCCTCAGAGGAGCCGGATATCGCAGAAATGCAATCACAATATGCCGATCTAAAGCAAACGATTGAGGATTTTGTTGCGGGTGAGGAAACTGCACAAGTTGTAGAGGGTGAGTATTCGCTCGCAACATTAATTGCCTATATTGATGAGGCAAATGATTTCATTGATGCAGGTGACTATAAGGCCGCATCCGATAAAATTCGTGAATTCATTACAATTTGGCCAAGCGTGGAAATTGAAATTTCAACTCGAAATAGTAGTCTCTATACGAAAATCGAAAGTGATATGCCAATACTTGTTAGTGACTTATTGAAAAGTCAAGTCGATGAAGAAAGTGTTAAAAGTAAGCTGAATAAATTCCGTACTGAAATAGAGCTGATACAAGGTGATACAGACTATACGTTGTGGGATTCAGCGTTAATTTTGCTACGTGAGGGCTTAGAGGCACTGCTCATCATTTTAGCATTAGTGTCATTTTTAAATAAATCCGGTCAATCAGCCATGCGTAAATGGATTTATGTCGGGGCGTTTGTTGGGGTATTACTTTCGGCAGTAGCAGCTATTTTAATGTCAACGATCTTTAACTCTGCAACGGTTGATGCGAATCGTGAAATGATGGAAGGCTATGTCGGTCTACTTGCTGCTGCAATGATGATCGGTGTTGGTATTTGGCTTCATAGTAAAGCAAGCGTAACAAGCTGGAATCGTTATATTTCGAAACAAATGGGCAATGCCATTTCTAGTGGTTCGGTCTTTGCTATGGCTTCTGTCAGCTTCTTATCGGTGTTCCGTGAAGGAGCAGAAACATTGGTATTCTATGCAGGAATTGCACCTAAAATGGAAACATCTCAGTTTGTGCTAGGTATTGTGGTGGCAATTGTTATCTTAGCGATTATAGCCGTTGTGTTATTTAAGGCGAGTGGCAAAATTGCCATCCATAAGTTCTTTGCCGTGGCAACGGTGTTAATTTATGTCTTGGCATTTAAAATTATTGGTGTTAGTCTGCATACCTTACAATTGACGAATAAAATTTCTACAACAATTGTGGATGGTCTACCAGTTGTTAGCTTCATAGGCTTCTATCCAACGGTGGAAACAATGATTGGACAAGCGATTTTACTTGTTTTAGTTATTGTGACGATCATATATAAGAAGAAACCAAGGAAATAACGAAAAGCTGTGGCCTCAAAACCACAGCTTTTTTTTTATGGAAAGGCTCTTCACGATGTTCGCTCGGGTTTTCAAGAAGTGAGTGAAAACAAGCAATGTATAAAAAGAACTCTCTACGATTCAAGTAAGTCAAATGCTAGCATAACAAGGATTTTAGGGGATAATTATCGAAATAATATTGAAACTGAGCAAACGGAAAGTTGCTCTTACTTTTTGAATAATAGGGCTGAGCTTGTTGAGGGAAGTGTCAAATGAAAAATTTTTTGATTGTTACGTAGTCGTTGCGTTACTTGCGCCATTTTGTACAGTCTATATCAAAAAACAAATATGAAAAAAGAATCGAAAACTATTTGATAGAAGACATGTCTTATCAGAAGAAAGCTAGACAGTCTATTGAATGCAAATGGTACCTTGCAGGGCTTCCAAGTTATTGGATAAACGTTATTTTTTCGGATGAACCATATGTCGTCTATGTTTATTTTGTTCATGATAAAGACCATGTAGGGCAATTTGAGCATTACACAATTGATGGCACAACTCTTACGACAGAACAATTAAAACACTTTAAGCCTTACGAATAAATTTGGGTTATTAGAAATGAAAGCGTATGTGAGCATGAAAGCTTGAATACGCTTATTAATTAATAGCTGTGAAAAATGCATTGTAGGTTGAAGCGATGTTTACCCCGCACGAACAGTTAGTAAGACGCTCACCTCAAGTGGGAAGGTGAACATTAAGTAGGTGGTCGATGTACTGACCGTAAAAGCCCAATTGCTCCAACTACCAATCAGTGGGGCCAAAGAAAATCCCTACTGATTGAAGTTTCACTTCACTAATCGTTCCAATGAGAGGGTCGCTTCAAATGACCGGGCAATATTGTTTTGCTATTGCCTTTAGCAGAGTTAATTTGCATTTGCGTAAGAAACATACTTGTAGATAGATTTGCACCGCTTAACTCGGCATCTCGTAAATCTGCACCAATAAAATCGACGCCTCGTAAATCCGTATTTTGCAAATTAGCGGCAATTAGATAGGCTCCTCGAAGGTCAGTCGCTGTCAAATTTTTGCCCTTGAGGTTTTTCCCAACCCAATCGACCCCTCTAAAATTGTATTTTCGCTTATTTTTAGCTTCACAAGCCTTAGCCATTACGCCAAGCCGTATTTGTTCACTTGTTGCTAAAAGCAAAGCATTGACGGGCATTCGGTATTTCATAATATCAATGACTAACAGTGTATCAGCATCTTGCCTTGTTAGTTGCTGTAGTTGCGCTAATTGGCTGTTTAGTTTTTCAGATAAGGAACTTGATACCTCATAAGACAATGCCTCTGCCAAATACGCAATCATTTCATATAACTGTTCCATAATTGGAAATACACGAAACATTTTTGCGGCAACTTGCGGGTTTTTTCGCCAGTCTTGTCCACCAAATGTAGTTTGAGAAACCATTTGTCCAGCGCCTAAACAATCAAATACGGTACAACCCTTAAAGCCTTTTTCTCTTAGACTACTGTGAATGTGACAGCTATAATCTGCCTGCAAATTTTGGCAAGGTGTGCCCGCTGCCTTATTCATGGCAAAATCACTAGATGCCACAATATTGAGCGCCGTGCAACAAAGGCCAAAGCAGTTCTGACAATCTGCTTGTAAGCTCTCTCTCATCTTTTTCGCTGTGTTACCTTTAATTTTTTCGCCAAACATAATTGTTTCCCCTCTTAACGAATAACTGAAAATAGGATGCTATTTTTATTTAATTTTACATGACTTTTATTAAAATAACTAAACTTTATGCTGTCAAAAATGAAATTTATCCCGCAATAACGGTCAGTAAGACGCCCACCTCAAGTGGAAAGATGAGAACGAATCAACTAGGTGGTCGATCAACTGACCGTAAAAGCCCGATTGGTTCAACTAACAATCAGTGGGATGAAGAAAAACCCCACTGATTGAAGTTTCACTTTATCCCGCAATAACGGTCAGTAAGACGTCCACCTCAAGTGGAAAGATGAGAACGAATCAACTAGGTGGTCGATCAACTGACCGTAAAAGCCCGATTGGTTCAACTAACAATCAGTGGGATGAAGAAAACCCCCACTGATTGAAGTTTCACTTTATCCCGCAATAACGGTCAGTAAGACGTCCACCTCAAGTGGAAAGATGAGAACGAATCAACTAGGTGGTCGATCAACTGACCGTAAAAGCCCGATTGGTTCAACTAACAATCAGTGGGGATGAAGAAAACCCCCACTGATTGAAGTTTCACTTTATCCCAATGTTTAATTTGAAATAATATGTCGCGCTGTGATATAGTCGAGATACGATATAGTCACAGTGCGACATATGGAGGTAAACAAATTGGAAAAGTTATTAAAAAAATATGTACCGATGACTGAAACCGCATTTTATATATTATTATCTCTTACAGAGCCACGTCATGGGTATGGCATTATCAAACGCGTAGAAGAATTAACGGACGGTCGTATAAAGCTTGGCTCAGGCACCATATACGGTACGCTAACTAAAATGCAACAGGATGGAATGATTTCAGTCTTTGCGGATGAACGTAGAAAAACCATCTATGAAGTAACGGCAATTGGCAAGCAAGTGATGCAGGCTGAAATGATGCGTTTAAAGGAAGTACATGCGCATGTATTACGCTTTGAGGGGGATTTTAGGTGAAGAGGATGAAATGGCTGTGGAGCTATGAGATTGATAAAACTGAAAAATGGCTAACGGATATGGCGAGCCGGGGCTATCATTTGCGTGATTTTAATGCGGTGACACGTATGTTTACCTTTGAAGAGGGGGAACCAAGAGCAGTAGCATATGCGATTCGTTTGGATAAAAATATGTTACCCAATGCTTTGGAACAGGCGGGATGGCAGATAGTAGCGTCTTCGAGTCGATGGCAATTTGTAAAAAATGAGCAAACGACAGAGGCTCCTGTCTATCCATCTCGGGAAACCATTGTAAAACGAGCTAGAATGCATACGTATTTATTTATCCTATTAGGCATATTTTTTGTTACAGCACAGTTGAATATAATTTTAATAACTGCAATCATGTCAAATGTGATTGGCGGTATAAACTGGTGGTCGATTGCTATACCTCTTGCTATTATTACACTTTTTATTTGCTTATCAATTTATGTGTATAGGGCATACCGAAAGTTTGAAAAGCAAGAAATGGATATGACTGTTCCTGACATAGGCAGCGGGCGAAAGGTGCGGAAAATGAAACTTGGCTGGATGTATTTGCCGCTGCAAACGAAGGAATGGCTCGAGGAACAAGCACGACTTGGATTAGAGTTAGAACGTGTGACTGCAGCTATTTTTACATTTCGTGAAACGGGAAGCAAATGCATTGCTTATGAAGTTAGCTTTGAGCCAAAGGTTGATAGTAGCTTCTTTACCATTCATAAGGAAATGGGCTGGCAGTTAAAGTTTGCATCCAACATCACATGGCTCCATTATTCGATTTGGGCAATGCCATATGAAAAAGGAGAGAATACACCGGCATTGACCTATGATCCTAAAGAGAAGATTCGTGGTATGAAAAAAGCATTATATATGAGCGCAGGCATCGGGGGTTATTTGCTACTATTTCTTGGTTTTTCTTTATATACGAATTTTTATAGAATGGCAGACTCCTTTTTTGAATGGTCGATTGACGGTGTATTACGTGTGCTGTTAATTTTATGTGTGGCATTATGGGCAACAATACTTTCTAGAACAATAATTGGCTATTTTAAAGAATTGAAAATGATCAAAGCAGGACTGTAAATAGGGAATATAGAGGAAAGAGTGATGGGATGCTACAGGTCAATGTGGAGAATGCGAGTTTAATATTAGAGGGAGGTACGTTTCGCACGTTGTTTACATCGGGCGTTCTAGATGCCTTTTTAGAGCATGACATTATGATGCCTTATGTCGTAGCAATTTCGGCAGGCGCCATCAATGCATGCTCTTATGTATCACAGCAAAAGGAACGTTCCTTACGTGTATTGATGGATTATCGTCATGATAAGCGTTATATGGGCTTGAAAAATTTTCTCAAAGAGAAGAGTCTATTTGGCTTAGATTTTGCTTATAATGTGATTCCTAATCAGTTAGATATTTTTGATTGGGCGACGTACCAGCAATATCAAGGGAAATTACTTTTTGGTGTAACGAATGCAACGACGGGGCAAGTGGAGTATATGGATGCTCGTGAAATGGATCGACAATGTACGATGTTGCGTGCTACTTGTGCCATTCCCATCCTATTTCCGGAAATAAAATTAAATGATACTGCCTATTATGATGGTGGATTAGCAGAGCCTATACCGATTCAGCATGGTATTGAGAGAGGCTTTGATAAACATGTGCTTGTGTTAACGCGACCAAAGGGTTATCGAAAAAAGCTAGATAGGCAAAGCAAGTGGGCAATGCGATTGCTTGCGAAACGTTATCCTAATTTAGTGAAAAGTATGGAGAAGCGGGCTGATCATTATAATGCCTCATTGGCGCGCTGTGAGCAGCTAGAGGAGGAAGGTCGGGCATTTATATTTCGACCTACTGAAGCATTAAATAGCTTTGAGAAAGATACTACACAAATGCGTTCCAATTATGAAATGGGTTATGAACAAGCTTTGCAGCAAATGGCAGCACTGAAGCAATTTTTAAAATAACGGTTGCCATGTACTAACAGCAAGTAAATGTCAACTTGCCTATTTCAAATGCCATAGTAAAGGGTCGAAGGAAGAGCACTGTTTTTTAGGCTCTTCCTTTTTCCTTTCTTTGGCTATTGCAAATTATTTCGTCATAGTGTAATATGTTTCTAGTACACTATGACACGAGGTGTTTTCATTGAAAAAATTTTCAGGTCTGATGAAGAAGGAATGGGTACTTTATAGAGGGAGGCTTTTTTTCACAATCATTGGAGGCCTTGCGCTTTCGCTCGTAGTTCCCTATTTATTGCTACGTCTTGGAGACGGTTTTACAACGGCGCATCAACAATTATTCTTTCTCTTCACGATACTTGTATTAATGCTGGGTAACTTTTATGCCGTATTACAGTTTTTCACGAGTATGCTTTTTGATTTAAAGGCGAAAGAAATGTGGCTCCATTCAACGAGTTCCATAGCGCAACTGGTTGGTGTAAAAATTATTTTCACATTAACCGGGTATGCAATATTCAATCTACTCTTTACGTCGCTCGCGCTTTATTTTGTAAGAGAAAATTATGTGGCAACTTTTGGGGAAGTCCTATTGTTACTGTTCCTCATTGTAGGAATGATTGTGATGTTCCAATTTGTTTTGTTTGTGATACTCCTACTCTTCTTAGCATTTTATCTACAAATGAAGCATTTTATAGGTCGTTTTGCCATCGTTATTGCCATTCCTGCGTTTTTCTTGAGTATGGATGTATGGTTCCGATTTACAGAGAGTGAATTTTATGATAAAATCTTCCAGTTCGGTGAAATTCGAATTAGTCGATTGGAACAATATTTACCAAAAGCTGAAGTGCCAACCATGCAAATTGAACTGGGCTCGTTGTACTTTGTGGAAGAATTCTTTTTTATCATTGTACTTGCACTCCTTTTTATCGTAGCGACAAAGTGGCTTGAGAAGGTGGTATTGCGATGACATTGGATTTTTCGCGTGACAAACCAATTTATAGCCAGCTCGTAGATCGTATATGTGGTGATATTCTGAAAGGGAAGTTATTACTTGGGGACCGACTGCCTTCTGTTCGAGAATATGCTGTGGAAACGGGCGTGAATGTTAATACCGTACAACGTGTGTATAAGGAGTTGGAAGCGATGGATTTAACGGAAACTAAACGCGGTCAGGGGACATTTATTACAACCAATGAAGAGCGAATAGTAGAACTACGAGAAGATATGAAAAATTTATTAGCACAAAATTTTTTGATTTCCATTGAAGCACTTGGGTTTTCAAGGGAAGAAATGCTCGTTGTTTTACAAAAGAAATCGTGAGGTGAAATAAATGTTACAGTTATCCAATGTTTCTTTCCGTTATTTAAAAAAGCCTATTATTCAAGACGTGACTTTTTCTTTTCCTACTGGGCAAATCATCGGGCTTGTTGGTGAAAATGGCAGTGGAAAATCGACGTTATTGAAAGTTTTGACAGGTTTGTTGTTGCCATCGAGTGGGGAAGTACTGTTGAATGGGCAATCTGTTACGCGCAGAAGTGCTGATCAGATTGCGTATTTGCCAGACACCGATTTGTTTTTTGATTTTTATACGGGCGAGCAGCTATTGCAGCACTACGCCTCGCAGTTTGAAGATTTTTCCTACGATAAGGCCTGTATCGTTGCACAATTTTTGCATGTTGATATGGATACCAAGTTAAGGAATTTATCCAAAGGCAACCGAGGACGAATGAAAATGGCGGCAACGCTTGGCCGAGAGGTGCCGTATTATGTGATGGATGAACCATTCGCTGGTCTTGACCCAATTGTTCGTGAAGAGCTGATCAAAGGGCTGATCCAATTTACAGATATTGAACACCAAACCATTATTTTATCGACACATGAAGTATACGAAGTTGAACCAATTTTAGATCAAATCATCCTTTTGCAAAATGGCGCTATACTTGCGCATGATGAAGTGGAGACTATTCGAGATGTCACGAATAAGGATGCACTTCAATGGATGAAAACGTACTATAGGAAAGGGTGAAATCCATGCAACAACCAATTGTCCAACTACAAAACTTATCAAAAACCATAAAAGGTAAGCAATTGATTCACAATTTAAATATCGATTTATATCCAGGGCAGATTACTGGATTTTTAGGACCAAATGGAGCAGGGAAGACGACAACGATTCGGATGATGACCGGACTCATGCATCCATCAGAAGGAAAAGTCATTATCGATGGCCAATCTTTACAAGAGCATTATGAGGAAGCTATTAGTAAGGTTGGCGTCATTGTAGAAAATCCCGAAATGTATAAATATATGACGGGTTATAAAAACTTACTGCATTTTGCACGAATGCATAAAAACGTGTCAAAAGCGCGTATTGATGAAGTCATAACTCAAGTCGGATTAGAAAACCGCATTCATGAAAAAGTATCGACGTATTCACTTGGGATGCGTCAACGTCTGGGCTTAGCACAGGCACTTTTACACCGACCAAAATTTTTAATATTAGATGAGCCAACAAATGGCCTTGATCCTGCAGGGATTCGAGAGTTTCGTATGTATTTACGTAAAATTGCAACGGAAGATGGCGTGTCTGTTTTTGTATCGAGCCATTTACTGTCAGAAATTGAGCTTATGTGTGATCGCGTAGCCGTTATTCAAAATGGACAATTAATTGACATACGTGAAATAAATAATGAAACAGCTTCATTTTATTATATTGAGGCAACACCAAGTGAACAGGTTACAGCACAGTTACAAAAACTGGATTACAGCTTTACGGTTGACAATAATGGTGTCGTAGTGGAAATAAAGAAAGAAGACATTCCTAACCTTATGACACAGTTCGTAAATGAAGGTATTCAGCTATTTGCTGTACAACCACATCAAAAAACATTAGAAGATCAATTCTTGGAAATGACAGGAGGTGGGCAAATTGTTGAAGCTAATTCAAAATGAATGGATGAAATTATGGCATAAAAAAGGAACTTGGGCGATGGTCGCGCTGTTAATCGTTGTGATTATTGGACCAGGTATCATGATGAAGTATTATGAATCAAAGACTGCAGAAGACTTGTCATGGCAAGAAAATGAACAACAAACGATTTCAAATTATAAAGAATCCCTAACAAATGAAGAACTTACTGTAGAAGATAAAAAATATTTCGAAGAGCAAATTGCCCTTTCTGAATACCGTTTAGCAAATGATGTACCAAATCAAACGGAAGGAAGCCTCGAAAGTTTTATGTCCTTTACAAGCAGTATGCTGACTTTAGTGACATTATTTACAGTGATTACGGCAGCGAGTATCGTATCGAGTGAGTTCTCAACAGGTACGATTAAAATGCTGTTAACACGTCCGATGACTCGCGCAAAAATATTAACCTCTAAATTAGTTACTACTTTCCTATTTGGACTATTTTTATTCTTAGTGAATGTCATTGTCAGTGCAATTGTAGGCTTTGTGCTATTTGGTGTAGCAACGGGCACGGAGTTAGAAATGGTGGATGGTCAAATTGTTGAAAAAGCAGTATGGGGCGATTTAGCTTATCATTACTTACTGTCTGCTGGTGACTTTGTCATGTCTACCTTGTTTGCCTTCTTAATTGGCTCTGTCTTCCGTTCAAGCTCATTAGCAATCGGCCTAACAATGTTTTTATCATTTACGGGTACAATGATTGTCATGTTCTTAAGTAAATATGAAATTGTGAAATACGTGTGGTTAACACATTCGAATTTAACGCAGTATGAAACAGGTGGTTTAATGATAGAGGGTATCACAATGCCATTCTCTCTTACTATACTCGCTATCTACGCAGTGATTTTCCTTGTGATTAGCTACTTGTCATTTATGAAACGTGATGTAACAGCATAAAAAAGACGCGGTATGAAAATGGTGATTTTCATACCGCGTTTTTTGTAATGAAGACGGAGAGGAGATAAACGCGGGTAATACAGTGTTTACCGCGGGTAATACAGTGCTTGCCGCGGGTATTTGACTAGCTACCGCGGGTAATTCAGATTAATCCGCAGACCTTGAGTTACGCGACAGTATACTATGAATGTTTAGCAATGATTTGCTGTAGTTTTGCTTGTAAATTCGGTAAATCCTGTGTTGTAATCGTTGTTCTTACAAAGCTTTCATCCATATCTAATGCTTCAGCAAACAAACTGCCTAGTCCCTTAGCTTTTCGGTCAATTTGCAATAACACCTCAAGTGAATAATCAGATTGTGACAAAAAGACAAGCTCCAGCTCATCAAGATGGCTTCGATAGCTACCAGTCGGCACAAATTCAAATTCCTGTGCGAATGGATAGTTTCCACGGAAGCGAGCTGAAGCCTGTTCACATTCAGCTTCACGTAAACGGAAACCAAGACCGCTTACAGCTTCGAGTACACTTTCAGCGAGTTTCGTCGGTTGAACACGAATATAGTCTTTGTCGTTCGGGTCTACAGCATTTTTAATATCAAGTCCTGTTTGAACCCATACTTGTGTTTTACCAGCCGTAATCGGCGTATCAATCGGTAGTGTCAATGAAATAGGAAACACTTTATGTTCGCCCGCTGCTATTGAGAATGGTTCTGTTACCTTTACCTTGTGAATAGCGGCTACGTCTGTATACTTCCTATCATTGGATTCTCGTATATAAGTAGTATGAACCGAGATATAGATAGCGTCGATTTGCTGTTCCACATTCCCGCCCCGTACAAGTATCTCTCCGTGCATGACTTCGCCCGCTCTGTATGTAGCCTTTTCTAATTTCGTATCAACCGTTGCTGCCCCAATACCAATACTTGCAAGTGCTTTGTTGAATAATGACATTTGAATTCCTCCTAAAGTGTTAGATAGCTACTTATACGCAAGAATTCACAAAAGGTTTCAAGGCCCTCGTAAATTTCATTACTATGGAAGAAAAACAGAAGAGGCGTACATATGGAAGTGGAATACCAGCAGCAGTTACTTCAAAACTTCTTGGCAGAAGGGTTTTCACACATTGTTTCCAATACTTATTTTTTAGCAAAATATTTGACAGCAGATATTGAAGCATTTCAAGCTGTGTGCCATTTCGTATTTAAGGATGAACGTGAAAAGACATGCCTATCAACTTTTAGAGACACCCGATTCTTTATGGGTGCTTATTAGATTCAGACATCATTCGGTCAAAAATACTGCTATCTCATCAATTAAAAATGCCAGATAATTAGTTTCTGCATAATTCCTTCATATTTACCTCTTATACTAGGTCAATGTCAGATCTTGAAAAGGGGATTTTGTTGATGAAAAAAGGAAAAATCATGTTGAGCTTATTTATAGCGAGTTTAGTAATGTCCGCCTGTAATGCAAAACAACAAGAGGATGTATTTACGTATGGAGAAGTGAAAAATAGCAAAGTTGCACATATTCATGGATTAGGTTATATAAATGGAGGACATGACATTGCCATTGCCACGCATGACGGATTATATAAATACGGTAAGGATGGATGGCAGGAAGCGAATGGACAGAAACATGATTATATGGGTTTTCAAGCTACGCGAGAGGGCTTCTTTGCTAGTGGTCACCCAGAAGAAGGGGCACATTTGAAAAATCCGTTTGGCTTAATTAAAAGTACGAATCAGGGTGCCAGCTTTGAACAATTGGCTTTTTATGGGGAAATCGATTTTCATTACCTTGCAGCTGGTTATGATTCGAATATGATTTATGTCTACAATGAAACTGCTACTGATAATATGGAAATAGGATTACACTATTCGGCTGACGAAGGGAAAACATGGGAAAAAGTTGCGATGACGGGCTATCATTCGAATACAATAGCCAATCTCGCCGCACATCCATTAAAAAAGCAAGTATTAGGTATTGGTAGTCAGGATGGGCTATTCATTTCAGATAATTATGGTGAAAACTTTACATTAATGAATGACGCAAAAATGGTGACGTCTGTCACATTGAATGACATCGGAGGCTACTATTCAAATATCGAGAATAATCATGTGTATTTGACTTCGTTTTTATTTGGAAATAAAAGCGAGCGTCAGATTCCACTGCCAACAGGTCAAAAGTTACAGCCAATTATCTATCTAGCGGTTAATCCACAACAAGACAAAGAACTAGTCATCATGACAAATAATATAGATATCTATGTAACGAGGGATGAAGGACTATCATGGGATAAGCTTGCATCAGATGGCGAGTTACTAGATTAAAAAGGGTGATACACAATGTATAGTTTCATGTCAGAAATTAGTCAATTAGTAAGTGGGCCGATTACGTTGTTTTTAACGTCGTATAAACATTCGCCATTCATCATTGCCATCCTTCTTGGACTAATTGGCGCGTTAGCACCTTGTCAGTTAACAGGTAATATGAGTGCCATCACCTTCTATGGCAATCGAACGATACAAATGAAAAGTAATGGCGGGGATATCGTATTTTTTATCATTGGAAAAGTCGTAGTCTTTAGCATAATAGGCTTATTTGCTTGGTTGTTTGGACAATCCTTCGAAACGGAAATGACAGTCTATTTCCCTCTTCTTCGCCAAGCTATTGGACCTATCATGTTGCTGACTGGTCTTGTTCTCCTTGGCATTCTAAAATTGAAATTTCTAAATCGTCTCCCTTCACTCATTCCTCAAATGCTAAAAGAGGGGAAATTTGGTTCGTTTTTAATGGGCGCTAGTTTTTCAATGGCCTTTTGCCCAACGATGTTTGTGCTGTTTTTCGTATGGCTGATGCCAACCGTGGTGACCACATCTTATGGACTGATATTGCCAGGGATTTTCGGCATTGCAACGTCGGTCCCACTAATACTAATGCTTGCGCTCATGTACATGTTCGATACAAAACGTATCATTATGAAATCTAGCATGAAAATGGGCAAGATAATACAAACAGCTGCAGGGATATTGCTAGTCTTTATAGGGGTTACAGATACAATTACTTATTGGGGTTTGTATTAACAACCATATAGTGAGGAGCTAAAATAGATGTTTTCAGACTTGAATATACTGCTAGCCTTTGGAGCAGGTTTGTTAAATTTTTTATCACCATGTACATTGCCTTTATATCCAGCGTTTATTTCCTATATAACAGGAATGTCTTTGGATGAGTTACAAGGTGAAAATAAAAAGTCAAAACGAATAGGGATGCTACATACAATATTTTTCCTTTTAGGATTTTCTATTATATTTATTTTTTTAGGCTATAGTTCGTCAGTTGTCGGATGGTTGTTCTTTCAATATCAAGATTTGCTGCGTCAAGTAGGGGCTATATTAATTGTCATTTTCGGTTTGATGATTATTGGTGTATTCTCACCTAAATTCTTGATGAATGACAAAAGAATACAGTTTAAGAATCGACCAACAGGCTACTTTGGTTCTTTCTTAATTGGACTTGCATTTGCTGCGGGGTGGACGCCGTGTACTGGCCCCATCACAGGTGCAGTGTTTATGATGGCATCACAAAATCCAAATGTAGGAATGCTCTATATGCTTGCGTACGTTTTAGGATTTGCAATCCCGTTTTTCCTACTAACACAATTTGTGACGAAAGTTACTTGGATTCGAAAATACAGTCGTAAGATAACAAAAATCGGCGGCTATATAATGATTGCGCTTGGCTTACTGCTCTTTTTCGATGGTTTGACCTATATTATTATGTGGTTAAGCCCTTTCTTTAATGGATTTTCAGGTTTTTAAAAATAGTGTTTCAGTATAGTTAGTTTCAATTGAAGGTGAGTCGTCCAGTAATGTAAGGATAGGGTGTAAGAACGCCAACTATCACTTTAAAAATTTCGCGATATTCCTGCGGATCATCCGTGGAAATGGAGCGGAATTTTTTTGTGCACTTATGACCCCACACGCTTTTTAGCATGCCTCCTATTTTTTTATTATGTGCCAGCTACAACTGTTATTAAAAGTGCTACAATTTAGTCACCATGTACTAGACAAAATTTTACTAGAAAGAGTGAAAGAAATGATTTATGCTATCGTCTTATTTATAGTAGCTGGCATTGGAGAGATTGGAGGGGGCTATTTAATTTGGCTGTGGTTAAGAGAAGGTAAACCCTTTTACTGGGGAGTTTTAGGCGGTGTTGCTTTAGCATTATATGGCGTTGTGGCTACATTTCAGTCCTTCCCAACTTTTGGGCGAGTTTATGCGGCTTATGGTGGTGTGTTTATCGTGCTGTCTATTTTATGGGGCTGGGGCATTGATGGGAAAAAGCCGGATATATTGGATTGGGTTGGAGCGGGGATTTGCTTAGTAGGTGTGCTGGTTATATTATTACCGCGTTCATAACTGAAAAGAGGTACTGTCTGACACTGTATAAAATCAGCATTGTCACCTCGTTAAATGTATGGTTAGCGCAGCATAGTGACAGGATATTGAGAATAAAATGTGAAGTAATGTTTGCGAAAAAGAATTGTTTGAGCTAGACAAAAAAATAGGTAGCTGACGTTGTCATCAGCTACCCCTGTTATTTTTCTAATTTTGTTAATGTTTTGCCGCTCCAGCCGAATGCCACTGTTAAGATTGGGCCAAGCAAACAGAAGAAGGCGAAAGGTAGGTAGGTTGTCGTTGGTATATCCAGGACACTAGCAATAAATATCCCACAGACACTCCAAGGTACGAGCGGATTGACAACTGTACCAGCATCCTCCATCACACGTGAAAGGTTTTTTGGAGCCAGTCCGACCTTTGCAAACTGTGCTTTAAATGCCTCACCAGTAAGTAAAATGGATAGATATTGCTCACCAATTAACGTATTAATACCTATTCCTGTAAGGGCAGCACCGGTGATGACTGAGCCCGCACTGTTAAATAAGCTTTCAACTTTTCCTAAAATACTTTGAATAATACCTAGCGTAAATAATAGCCCACCCATTGTTAATGCGAGTAATACGAGGGCAATCGTAAATAGCATGCTATTCATACCACCACGAGTAAGCAGTGCATCTACTTCCTTATTACCAGTTTCAGATACATAGCCTTCAAAAAGTATTTTAAAGACATTTGAAATGGCAAGTGGTTCTTGGATGTACGCAAGACCCACACCAACAATTGACACGATTGCAAGTGTAATGAGCGCAGGCGCCTTATAAAACGTCATTACTACAAGAACGACGATTGGCAATAAAGTATACCAATGAATAAGGCCAGTTGACAGCAAACCTTCTTTAAAATGCTCTACCGTTTCAAAGGAAGTATCTGCTCCAGTTGGTGATAAAATAGCGTACAGTATGAATGAAATGATGAAGGCAGGAATCGTCGTCCAGCCCATATTCTTAATATGCTCAAAAAGATCGACACCAACTGTACCTGATGCCAGATTTGTTGTATCAGAAAGCGGAGACATCTTATCTCCGAAAAATGCACCTGAAACAATGGCTCCAGCCGTTATCGCAAGTGAAATATCCATTGCGCCTGCAATGCCCATAAAGGCAACCCCAACTGTTGCGACTGTTGTTAACGAGCTACCAACGGAGATGCCGACGATGCTACAAATAAGAAAAACGATGGCAAAGAAAAAACTTGGTGAAACAGTGAGAAATCCATAGTATATGAGCGTTGGAATTGTGCCACCCATAATCCAACTCGAAATTAATATGCCAATAAAGAAGAAAATAAAAACGGCGCCTAATCCGGCACTTGCACCAGCTATCATCCCAGCTTCCAACTCACGAAATGGCACTTTTTTTATAAGTCCATACGCGATTAATATTGAAATGACAAGCACAATGGGAATATGTGGTGTTGCTTGGAAAATCCCAATGCTAACAGCCATCGTGGCAATAATTAATAGTATAATGAAGCCTGCCTCCAAAAATCGAGGGTTACTTTTTGCTTCGATTCGAAACATGTTAATCCTCCTAACGATTACTTTTGCGCTTCAATGCGGTGAAGCCCAAAAGTATTATAGCACGCTAATAAATATTGTCAATTGATTGAAAATTCCGTCATGAAAACGGTAGCGAATTGTCTTCTCGCTACCGTTCAATAATACTAAATCATTAATTTGGACCAAAATAATCCCAAGCATTTTTTACGATTAATATACATGTCATAATGATGAAAATAATGCGCATGATTTTAGTATCGCGTTTTAACGCAAATTTAGAGCCTAAGATTGCACCAAAAATCATTACAAAGCCCATTGGCAAGCCGTATAGGAAATTAACCTCACCTAATGCTAAAAACATGGCAAGTGCTGCTAAATTAGATGTGAAATTAAAAGCTTTTGCATTGCCTGCAGCCTGCAAGAAATCATTACCCATCATTAATAGTAAGAAGATGTAAAATGAGCCTGTGCCTGGGCCAAAAAAGCCATCATAAAAGCCAATCGCAGCAAAGGCGACAATAAAGGCGATTTTTTTCGAAGTAGTCAAAAGCTTGTGCTCAGCATGATGTCCCCAATCTTTTTTTAAAACGGTATAAGTAGCGACGAGGACGAGCATAACAAGCATAAGTGGCTTTAAGATTGCAGGTGAGACGAGATGCACCGTATACGCACCGAACAAAGAGCCGATAAAAATAAACGGAAGAACTTTACCGATTTTTTTAAAATCAACTTTGCCTGCGCGTAGAAAGGTAAGCATGCTTGTACCATTGCTGATGGTATTGGCCAGTTTGTTTGTGGCAATCGCTGTGCTCGGTGGTAAACCAACGGCCATTAATGCTGGTAATGAAATAAGACCACCACCACCGACGATTGCATTTAAAAAGGATGCGATAAATCCAAAGAATAATAGTATAGCCAGAGACAATAAATTGATGTCCATATGTATGTATTGGCTCACATCCGTTTCTAAAGAGTTATTTGATAGAAAAATACCATCTTTGTACTAAGTGTACTCCGATTTACAAAAAATAACAATGCTGTTTCGACCTATTTCGTCAAAATTAGACGTTTACAATTCCTTAACATTTCTTACAATACCAAAATAATAAGAAAAAATTTTTTTCAAGTATTTTTAGAAAAATAAAAGAAAAAACGGTCATATTTAAAGTAAAAACGGTGTTTTGGTGAGAATATTTAATGTTTTTTAAAACGCTCGAAGAACTTCGAATGTAAATGTGACAATTTTTATATTACAATTTTGTAAATTCAATTCATTTATGTTTAAAGTTCTGTAGAATTGTGTAAAGGCTTTGTTATGATGATGCAGAAATCGACAATCTATTTTCAACAGGAGGAACTTCATGTTCAACTCAAATAAGCAAGATCCATTTTTTCAAGCGTTATTAAAAATCTCTAAAAATGTAAAAGAAGGAATCTACTATGCACATAATGCACGCATTCAAGATATAGATGCCTTAAAAGAAATTGCAGTTACGATGAAGCAATATGAAACAAGTGGAGACAAACTAATCCATGAGCTCATCGTTATGCTAAATAAATCATTTATGACGCCGATTGAACGTGAGGATATTTTAGCTTTAGCCAATAAATTAGATGACGTAATCGACGGCATGGAAGGCTGCATTGCTCACTTTAATATGTATAACTTAACAGAAGTAACGGAGCCAATGCGCCAGTTCTTAACATATATTGCGAAAAGTACTGATGAAATGGTACAAGCAATGGAATTATTAAACAGCAAAAAACTTGTGGAAATGCGTAAGCACTCCATTCAAATTAAAGATTATGAACGTGAATGTGATGAAATTTTCCGTTCTTCTATGAAACAATTATTTATTCAAGAAAAAGATCCACTGCGCATCATCGTGTTCAAAGATATTTACGAGCAATTTGAAGATATTGCAGACAGCTGCCAAACCGTAGCGAATACAATTGAAACAATAATTATGCGTAATGCATAAGATGGAGTGTACTGAATGGATACGATATTACTAATAACAATATTAGTCGTTATTTTTGCGCTTATTTTTGACTTTATTAACGGCTTCCACGATACAGCCAATGCAATTGCAACCTCTGTATCAACACGTGCGCTAAAGCCACGTACGGCTGTTTACATGGCTGCCGTTATGAACTTCGTGGGTGCAATTACGTTTGTTGGTGTGGCAAAAGCTTTGACGAAGGATATTGTTGACCCATTTACCTTAAATGCCTATGACGGCGATATTACCGGTTCTGTCGTTATTTTAGCGGCTTTACTTTCAGCCATCACATGGAACTTGTTAACGTGGTACTTTGGGATCCCTTCAAGTTCTTCCCATACATTAATCGGTTCAGTGGCAGGTGCGGCGATTGCGGCAGCTGGCTTTAGTGCATTAAATTACACAGGTTTTATCAAAATTCTTCAAGCGCTTATTTTCTCGCCATTACTTGCGTTTGCTGCCGGTTTCTTAATGATGTCTCTCTTTAAAGTGTTTTTCAAAGATATGAATTTATATCGTACCAATAAGGGCTTCCGCACAATGCAAATTGGGACAGCGGCTTTGCAATCATTTACACACGGTACAAATGATGCGCAAAAAGCAATGGGGATTATTACACTTGCATTAATCGCAGGTGGCTTGCACCAAGGGGATGACATTCCATTCTGGGTACGTTTTGCAGCGGCTACTGCGATGGGTCTTGGAACATCTGTAGGTGGTTATAAAATCATCAAAACAGTGGGTGGCAAGATTATGAAAATCCGTCCAGTGAATGGTGTGGCGGCGGACCTAGCATCCGCTTCCATTATCTTTGGAGCAACGTTAATCCATTTACCTGTATCCACAACCCATGTAATTTCTTCTTCTATTATGGGGGTAGGTACTGCACATCGTGTAAAGGGCGTTAAATGGGGCATGGCACGTAAAATTATAACGACTTGGGTCATCACAATGCCAATCTCAGCAGTAATGGCTGGCTCAATTTACTTTATACTTAGCTTATTTTTCTAATATATAATGAAGGAATGCACAACTTGCGTGCATTCCTTTTTTTTATTTGAGAAAACGGCAGTTTGACGGATAAAGGTGGTAGAGTGACGGATAAAGCAGGCAGAGTGACGGATAGAGCAGGTAGAGTGACGGATAAAGTTGGTAGAGTGACGGATAGAACAGGCAGAGTGGCGGATAAAACAGGTAGAGTGACGGATAAAGCAGGCAGAGTGACGGATAGAGCAGGCAGAGTGATGGAAAAAGCAGGCAGAGTGACGGAAAAAGCAGGCTCAAGTGACGGATAAAGCAGACAGAGTGACGGGAAGAGCAGGCAGAGTGACGGAAAGAGCAGGCAGAGTGACGGATAAAGCAGGTAGAGTGACGGATAAAACAGGCAGAGTGGTGGATAAAACCGACGAAGTGACGGATAGCACCACCTCATACTGAAAAATCCAGCTAGGGTAATTATAAAGAAAGTGTAAAGTTCGAAAAAAATGTATTGTTACATAGTAAGGTTAGTACAGGAGGAAAACAGATGACAGAAAAGCTATTACTAATTGAAGATGACACAGCGATTGGCCGTATTGTGAGAGATACGCTTGTACAACAGGGCTACCAAGTTACTTGGGCGACAACTGGACTTGAAGGACTGGCAGATTTTCAAGCGGATACGTTTGATTTAGTGTTAGTCGATTGGATGCTGCCTGAGATGGATGGGCTGACCGTTTGCCAAAATATTCGTTGGGATAGTGATGTGCCCATTATAATGATGAGCGCCCGTAAGGAAGAGGCCGATAAGGTGGAGGGTTTGCAAGGCGCTGATGATTATATTGCGAAACCGTTTAGCTTAGAGGAGTTAAAGGCGCGTGTGGCCTCCCATTTACGTCGATGGCAACGTTTTAACAAAAAACAGGATAGCGAAGACATCACCTCCTTTGCATATGGCTTGATCATTGACTGGCAAAGGGAGACCGCGAGCCTTGATGATGCTGAGCTGGCTTTAACACAAAAGGAATTTGCCCTGTTAAAGCTTCTGGCGAAAAATCCCAGTCAAACCTTTTCAAAAGAAGCGCTGTACCAGCATATTTGGCAGCAGGTAAGTGTCGATGAAACACACACAGTAACGGTACATATTAAGGCGTTACGCGAAAAGCTAAAAGATCCAGTCAAAACGCCACATTTTGTTCAAACGGTATGGGGCAAGGGCTACCGCTTCGTTGGTGAACCGTTATGAAAATTAAAACATGGCTGTTCATCATGTTTTTCATCGTCATGATTGTGCCAATTGGCGGGGCATACGGCTTATACGTGTGGATCAATGCTTATTATCACGATAAAAATGTCGGTGAATACATCGAAAAGTGGACTGAACTCAATCAAGTAAAGTCAGTACTAGAGGATCCAACACTGTACGAAAAAAAAGCAGATTTGCAGGAAGTTGAAGCGCTTGTTAATGACCAACTTGCCATTACGCTGTACTCAAAATCTGGTTTTGTTAATTATTCCTCTAATCCATTGACTTCTGGATTTAAATCAAAAGATACCATTTTGAAGGATTTATTCGAATTGCAGCAAAAATACAACGCCTTTACGTATAAAGAACCTGTTTATTATAAGAATGAGTTGGTTGGCATTTATGAAATTCAATTAGTAAGAGCCGATTGGGTACAAGGCGTAGAAAGACGCTCATGGCTTGTAATCGCTAGCATTATTACACTTTTTTTTGCAATCTATACAGCCGTTATTGTGCTGCTTAACCGAAAATTAAACCGACCTTTGCAAGAACTTATGCAGCAAATGCGTGCCTTTGCAAAGGGAGAACATGTGGAATCTACATTAAGCTTAAGAAAAGATGAAATTGGTGAACTGACCCAAACATTTCTTGCCATGCACAATGAAATCGAGCTAGCACGTGCTCATTTAAAAGATGAACAACAGCAAAAGGAATTAATGATTGCGAGTATATCACATGATTTGAAAACACCGCTTACCTCTATACAGGCTTACGCTGAGTCTTTGCAAAACAAGGCATTGACAGAACAACAGCAAGGCGAATATAGAGAAGTCATTTTATCTAAGGCTGAAACGATGAAGCATATGCTAGAAGATTTACTTATGTATACATTACTGCAATCGACAAGCTATGATTTAGAACTTGTTGAAGTCGATGGAGCAGAGTTTTTTGACATGGCGCTGTCAGATTATGAACCACTTTGTGAGGATAAAGGCTTTATGCTTGCGGTTATATGTGAGGTAGATGGCATATTTGCTGTGCATCCGAAGCAATTACAGCGTGTGCTAGACAATTTAATGAGCAATGCTTGGCGCTACGGAGAAATAAATAGCACTATTGGTTTGGCTGCCGTAAATGCTGGAACGTATCCTGCATGGTGCTTTGATTTTGTAAAACCTGCTCTTACTAAGCAAGAGGGCATGTATGTAATGGTACAAAATAGCGGATATGGTGTAAAGGAAGAAGACATCAAAAGACTATTTGAGCCCATGTACCAAGCAGATAACGCCCGTACAAAGGCTGGTCAGCGTGGTACAGGACTTGGTTTAAATATTGCAAAACAAATAATAGAAAAACACGGTGGGACTGTAGAGCTGGTATCCCAAGAAGGTTTTGGAACAGCGGTATTGTGCTGGTTACCACGATATAAAGGAGAAAATGAATGATGAATTGGAAAAAATCATTACGTGCAGCGGGATTAGTTACTGCACTGACATTTAGCTTGGTTGGATGTAATACGCAAGGGTCCTATTCACCCCAGGAGATTATTGACCAAGCATTACAGGAAACAGCTGAGACGACTACGTATTACGGTGAATATACAATCGATATGGGCGAGATGGGTGGAAAAGCACAGGTCAAAGAATGGGCCAAGGAAGGTAAACGACGTATTGACATGACCAGTGAAAATGGTGAACACTTTATTTCAGTCAATAATGGCACACAGATCATTATGTATGATGTAGTAGGAAATACTGTGCATAAAATGAATTATGCTGAGGGTGCACTCGATGGGCTTCAATCACCAAGAGATCAGGCACAATTAATATTTAATATGGTGAAGGATACGCATGAAGTGAACATCGCTGGCGAAGAGAAACTTGCCGGCAGAGATACGTATAAAATAGTAGCGAAAGCGAAAAAAGATGATACATTACTCGGAGATATGGAAGTATGGATTGACAAAAAAACATGGCTAACATTAAAAATAACGACGAACAATGCAGGAAATGAAATGACGACTGCCTATACGAAAATGGATGATAATGCAAAGATTGAAGATGCTCAATTTACAATCGATATTCCAGAGGATGCAAAAGTGGAGGAAATCAGCACGGAAGACTCTGCTTTACAGACAGTAACGCTGGATGTTGTGAAAGCGCAACTTGGGGAATTTTTAATGGTGCCAGATGAAAATGGACTTACTTTGCAAAATATTTCATTTGATAAAGGATTTGAAGATCGCCCTGAATATACATTTGAATACGTAAAGAATGAACAGCAAGAAATTTCACTAACTGTATTTAAAGCCGATAATAGTGTTGCGGAGCTTGAAGCTATTCCAGGTGAGAAAGAAATTGAGGTGCGCGGGCAAAAAGGAACAGTAATGGAGCAAGGGGAATTCCGTTATATTGGCTGGCAGGAACATGGCTATCAATATGGCATAATCATTGAAAACCCTGAAATGACAATCGAAGATGTTTTATCAGCTGCACAACAAATGACTATTGTTCAGTGAGGTGTATCATATGCGGAAAGGTGAATGTATAAAATGTCTGGCTTTGTTTTTATTTAGCACAGTTTTTTTATATGGAGTAGGCGAAACATACAACGTGACATGGCTACAATTTCAATTTTTAGGAGAATTCAATGAGGAAGGCTTTTATTTCAGCTTCAGCTCGCTGATTCCGCTACTAGGCGGATTGCTCATTGTGGCATTATACGAGAAGATGTTTAAACGATTTATATAACCAAGCGAAAATCCACTCAACAAGGGTGGGTTTTTTTGCTTCACCACAAATCAACAAATGCTATAATATGTAAAAATATATTTGGTAGAGTAGGGGAAGATGAATATTGTAGACACAGCTTATTTTACGTTGCATGCCTTAGATGACGGCGTGTATGCAGCTATCGCAAAACCCGGCCAAGGTGCATGGAGCAATGCGGGTATTGGATTTAGGTGATGAATTACTTGTTTTTGACGCGCTTGGCACACCGTCTGCTGGGAAGGAGTTACGGAGTCAAGCTGAAAACATTACTGGCAAGACAGTAAAGTACCTCATCAACAGTCATTACCATGGAGATCATGTTTTTGGTAATCAAATGTTTATGGATACAACGATCATTGCTACCTCATTAACACATCGATGGTGTGCAGAAAAAATAAATTGGAAGATGTAGCAAAGGAAGAAAGGGACATGAAACATTACCTTGTAAATGTGAGAAATCAAATTGATGCAACAGATGACGCCATTTTAAAAGAGAGCTTATTAAACCAGTATAATGAAATGTCCAAAGTATTAAAGGACTTACCTAATATGAAAATGATCCTACCATCAGTGCTGTTTGAGGAAAAACTGATTATTAAAGGTTCAAGACGAAGTGTAGAACTGTACTGTTTAGGTGGAGGACATTCGCCAAGTGATACATTTATGTATTTACCCAATGAAAAGATAGCATTTATGGGAGATTTAATAACTAAGGATTTACATGTCCCGATATATGACGCTACAGAATTTTTGTCAATTTTGCAGGCAGTCAAACAAATGGAAATTGAAACCATTGTGCCAGGACACGGGAGCGTAGAGGGCATGGCTATTTGTGATACGCTTACAGATTATTTATCATGCTTGATTTTAAGAGCAACAGAAGCGCATCGTAGAAACATAACGCGTGAAGACTTTATCTCTGACTTTGAAACACCTAGTAAGTATCGAGCATGGAAAGGCGTAAATGGCATAAAAGCCAATCTTTCAAAGGTATACACTGATCTACAACAAAAACCATCATAAAAGACGAGATTGCTGATAGAATAGAATTATCGCTGATAGAACCAACAAAATCGCTGATAAAACCACAACTACGCCTGATAGCCGTTGTAACCAGAAAAAATCGAAAGCTTGAAAAGCATTTGTAGGCATTGAAGAATGATGAAAAGCCTCTGTTAAAGAGGCTTTTTTCATTTTAAAATGGCATTTTAGGTTAAATTACTCAATTGTTGCCAAATAAATGAGTACAAAGAATTGTAATATTTTGAGTGTGAAGGTAGTATTAAAGGAATAAGAGATATTAAAGGGGGGTACGGTATGGACACACAAGAATTTGAAGAATTATTGATTACACTAGATGAATTATATAGTGCCAATCGCTATTTAGAATATATAGAATTAAGTGGTGCTGCAATAGATAGGGCCTATGCGCTGGCGTTGTACGATAAAGCAATGCATCTGTTACGATACCGTTGTATGAGCTATTTTCAAGTAGGAGATTTACAAATATCCATCAATTTACTTGAGCAATACCGTGAACTTACCTTTTTGTATGGCAATGATATCGACGTCATTCAATATTATTCCCTTGCCTCCGTCTATTGGTTTACATTTGGTCATCTAAAAAAATCAGAAGAGTTTTTGATGAAGGGGCTTGAAATAGCGGAGCGAATTCAGCATGTGGAGAGCATGGGCAAAATTTACAATAATTTGAGTGGCATGGAGATTGAGCTAGAAAAATATGATAAGGCCAAGGAACTTGCCTTAAAAAGTCTATACTATGCCAATGAATTTGACACACAACATGTGCAACCTTATAAAGGGATTATACATTCGAAGACAAATTTAGCGATAGCACATATTGGGTTAGCGGAATTTAATGAAGCGCAGGAGATATTGCAAAATTTACTTGAGCAAATTCATGTACCGCCTTATAGTAAGGCACAATTAGAAGTATTTAATGCCTATGCCCTACTCTGTGAAAAACAGGGCCGTATTGGCGAGGCGATTGATATGTATCAAAAATCAAAGCATTTTGCATTGCAAAATAATGACTTATCCTTGCTTCAAGACATTTATAATTCCTTAGTTAGGCTCATTGAAGACCAAGGCAATAAAATTGTTTTATGTGCTATCCAAAAGGAATATATAAACATTTTATTAGAAATACAAAGGGAAAATTATACACAAGTGTTATTTGAAATGGAGTATAATGCGCAGAAAAAACAGTTTGAAAGAAATTCGTATATTGATCCACTAACCAATATTTATAATCGTCGTTATTTTGATGAACATGCGGAGACAATGGTGAAAAATGCTGCAAAGGAAAGTCAAGAACTGGCTTTAATGATGGTTGATTTGGACCATTTTAAATCCATAAATGATTCGAATGGTCATCTATTTGGGGATGATGCACTAACCATAACGGCAACTACATTGCAAAATTATTTTCAACCTTATGAATCGATTGTAGCTCGCTTTGGAGGGGATGAGTTTATTATTCTCACGCATTTAAAAGAAGGAGAGTCCGTTCAAGCCATTGCACAAAACCTATACCATACATTAACTTCACTATCATTGACGATTAATGAGGAAATTGTACAATTAGAATTTAGTATAGGGGTAAGCACGAATGACTGTGGATACATCAAGCAAGTTGAACCTTTAATACATCATGCGGACAGTGCGCTCTACACATCAAAACGCAATGGACGTAACCAAATTACACTCTATAACCAATATAGCGATGTGGGAAATAGTAAATAATAGAAAAAGGGGCATATGGAGCCCCTCTTTTGCATGAAGAAATTTCCATGAAATGATTAATGGAAAACGATTGTCTTGTTGCCCTCCACGATAATTCGATTTTCTAGGTGCCATTTTACAGCTTTCGTCAGTACACGCCGTTCTATTTGGCGGCCAATTTTTTTCAAATGTGCTACCGTATCACGGTGATCCACTCGTTCTACATCTTGCTCAATAATCGGTCCTTCATCTAAATCGTTCGTAACGTAATGCGAAGTCGCACCAATCAGTTTGACCCCTCTTGTATGTGCACGCTCGTATGGATTTGCGCCGATGAACGCGGGTAAGAAGGAATGATGTATATTGATAATGCGATTTTTGAAATGATCCACAAAATCAGGCGTTAATATTTGCATATAACGGGCAAGGATCAGCAGGTCAACTTCATATGCTTCTATTAATCGGATTTGTTCTTGCTCCACCTGTTGGCGAATCTCTTTATGCGCAGGGATATAATGGAACGGGATATGAAATGATTCGACAAGCGCACGTGCATCCTCATGATTGCTAATGACCACTGCAATATCCGTCTCTACATCACCATTTTGCCATTCCCATAATAACTCTTGTAAACAGTGTAGCTCTTTTGAAACAAAGATGGCTGTTCGTTCCCGTTTATTTAAATAACAAAATTTAGCCTCCATGCCATAGTCATTCGCAATATATGTAAATGCCTCTTCCATGTTCTGTGATTTTTCTGGCAGATTGTCGCAATGGAATTCAATCCGTATAAAGAAAGTACCATTCTCAGGATCACTTGAATATTGGCTCGACTCGATAATATTTGCATTAAAATTAAATAAAAATGAAGATAACACAGCTACAATTCCTGGTTGGTCTGGGCACTTGACTAATAAACGTGCACGATTTTCAAATTGAATGTCCTGCTCCTTTGCTATAGCCTTTACTTGGTGTTTCACGGTCATTTACTACAACTCCTCGTACAAAATTCGTCACTTTATTACTTTATCAGAATGAATCGTTATTTTCAAAAACATTCAGAGAAAAAATAATTTCCTGCAAAATGAATCGGAAATGGATTGGCATCCGTCAGTAGTATAGAAAGAAGGTGAGGGCAGCGATGGAAATAGAACAAATTATGGCAGAGCACGGTGATTATTTACTAAAGGTTGCTTATTTATATGTGAAAAATGAAGCGACCGCTGAGGACATTGTGCAGGATGTGTTTATCGCCTTTTATCAAAAACAACAGCAGTTTAGGCAAGAATCATCATACCGTACATATTTGGTGAAAATGACAGTTAACAGAAGCCATGATTATTTGCGCAGCTGGAAAAGTAAACGGCTGTCACTATTCGAAAAAATAACGGGGCGCACTACAACTGTCACACCAGAAAAAGAGTTACTTGCAAAGTCGACAAAGCGAGAGTTAGTGGATGCGTTGTTTACATTATCTGTGCAATATAGAGAAGTACTCATTCTATATTATTTCGAGGATATGAACACAGTAGAAATTGCACAGCTTGTTCGTTGTCCAGAAGCAACGGTAAGAACGAGATTACAGCGTGCTAGAAAACAGTTAGCAACAGCAATCGGTGACTATGACTGGGAGGTGTTACGCCATGAATCAATTTAAAGAAGAAGTATTAACGGAGCTACAGGAAATTAAGCTTTCAGCTGAAAAAAAGCAAGCAATCGTTCAAAAAATGCGTGGGAAAAGCAAGCCGAGAAGTAGTAGTCAGTGGCAGTATCGAATCGTACTTGCAACTTTCACTGTGTTTGTCCTTACTTTTACATACATCTTATCACTGAGTAAAGATGATCGTACGGCTGGTAGTCAACAGGCGGCAACTTTACAGCAAGAATCGGATACGTGGAGTTTTTGGACATTTTTTGACTATGATGTAGTGCGAGGAATACTACTCTTTATTCTGTTCATAGGTGTCACATTTCTGGTAAAACGCTTGTTGCTAAAAAAGGGCTATGGTTTACCGGTGTGTATCGAGTGTGCAGAAACGTGGACACACAAACAAGCGCGAAAATTTTATCGTAAAAATGGGCAAATAGAGTGTCCGTACTGCGGGAAAAAGCAATATCGGACGAAAAAATCTGTCCAATTAGCCGGAATACTCAATATTCCGATTCCTATGATGGTGTTCATGAATCATTTTTTTGATAACTTTTTTCTTGGAATTGGCTTTTTTTTCGCAGGTGTCTTTATTTATTATTATCAATTAGCACCTTATATCTTTGATCTACAAGAAGATGATCCTATGAATGAGCCTCTTTGGTAAGAAAGTTTGATGAAGGGAATGAAATTGCTAGTTCACTATAGCAATTTCTTTTTTTATGGCAATTTTTCAAAATTGATTGACATCAGTTTTCATTTGCTATATCTTTGTGTTAACTTATTTTGTTATGTAGTTAACGCACAAAGGGAGGCAATTTAGTTTGAAGAAGAGTCATACATATAATTATGTGTTAGCGGCATTTGGTGCAGCGATTATAGCAGTACTGGCGCAAGTTACGATTCCGCTACCACTTATTCCAATTACAGGGCAAACATTAGCAGTCGGTTTAATCGTCACAATTTTGGGCACGAAGCTTGGTACAATATCGGTATTGTTATATATCTTACTAGGAGCTGCCGGTATGCCAGTCTTTAGTGGCATGTCAGGAGGTTTTGCTATTTTAGTAGGACCAACAGGTGGATATATAGTAGGCTTCCTCGTAACAGCAATTATCATGGGGTTATACTTAGATAAATTCGGCATTACGATGGTACATGCCATCATTGCTAATATTATTGGGATGGCTGTGACATTAACATTCGGTACAGTTTGGTTAAAAATTTTAGCGGATTTATCATGGACAGCAGCATTTATGGGCGGTGTCGCACCGTTTATCGTTGTAGGTGTTTTGAAAGCGGTAATAGCTGCATGGCTTGGTGTCGTTGTACGTAAACGCTTAGAAAGAGCGCATTTAATCGAAGCAATAGCATAGGAGGAGAATGGTTTTGGCAACGTTATGGACAGGTGGCGCGATTTACACGATGGCAAAGGTTGGCGAAACGGTTGAAGCTGTGCTTGAACGAGATGGAAAAATAGTGGCAACAGGCTCAGTAGACAGCTTGTTGCCACAAGCTGCTTCTATCCAACAATTACATGGCTGCGTGATGTACCCAGGATTTGTCGATAGTCATTTACATATCATTGGCTATGGTGAAAAATTGAAGCATATTGATGTATCCAAGGTGAAAAGTAAGGACGAGCTACTTGCCATACTTCGTGAACAGATGGAGAAGGCGACGCCAGAACAATGGGTTATTGCTATTGGGCTCAATGAAACACAATTTATCGTACCAGTTTTTCCAACATTAGCGGAACTTGATGCACTGGGTGAGGCCCATTTGATTATAAAACGTAGCTGTCATCATTTGATAGTAGTTAATTCCAAGGCACTTGCTTTTGCCGGGATTACCAACGATACACCATCACCTGAGGGCGGCATTATTGACAAAGAGAATGGACAAGTGACAGGTGTCTTAAAGGATGCTGCACTATATATGATTGTCAATCATATGCCACATATTACGCCTGCATATATTGAGGATGCGCTTGAAAAAGCCGTGAACTCCCTACAATCATATGGTCTTGTTGGGGGGCATTCCGAAGATTTAAGTTACTACGGTTCCCCAAGTCAGCCAATAGCTGCTTTTCGAAAAATCGTGGAGGCGCGACAATCATTTAAAGTGCACTTACTGCAACACCACACTGTTTTTGAGGAAGTTGTTCAACTGCATGAAGCATCAACAGTATTTGTCGAGTTTGGTGCCATGAAAATCTTCATCGATGGCGCATTTGGTGGACGAACGGCGGCTCTGCGTAAACCATATAGTGATGAGCCTAACAATAGAGGGATGCTGGTGCATACAACAGAGCAGTTAGAGGCGTATGTGCAACTCGCTAGAAGATATGGGCAAACGGTCGCTGTGCACGCGATTGGTGATTTAGCGATTATAACAATTTTAGAGGTGTTTGCGAAATATCCACCTCGAGAAGGACAATTAGACCGCGTCATTCATTGTAGCTTGGTTGATAAGGACATCTTGGAAAAGCTTGCGGCGTTACCTGTAGCAGTCGATATGCAACCACAATTTGTTCAAGGTGAATATGAAGCGGAGCTCGTAAGGTTAGGGAAGCAGCGGACAGAAGGCTTACATCCATTGAAATCGCTCCTGGATCAAGGGCTTATTGTAGCAGGAGGTAGTGATGCACCGATTGAAGAGCCCAACCCATTACACGGAATTTACGCAGCTGTGACAAGACGGAATTTTGGCGAATTGCATGATGGTTATGGTTCGAAGGAAAAAATTTCACGCTTTGAAGCTGTACGTTTGTATACAGTAGGGGCCGCAGAAATTATCGGACAGCACCATGTTCGAGGGAAGATAGAAGCGGGCTATGCTGCGGATTTCACTGTATTTGAACAAGATATTTTTACGGTAGACATCGAAAACATGCCACATATAGACGTCGCTTATACGGTTATTAATGGACAAATAGTTTATGCAAAAACAAAAAAACGCTGTGAAGAGTAATCTTCACGGCGATTTTTTTGTCTTAACGAGACCAGTACTATAACAATAGTCAGCTGGCTAGCTATTTTGATTTGCATGATGATTTTCGGACAACTCTTTTACTTGTAGTTCCAAGCTATTAACACGCGAAGTGAGAGCATCAACTTGTCGGAGAAGTGTGTCTTCAGGTGGCGAGGAAGCCACTGAAGACAAAGGCTTTAATTTTTTTATCATTTTGATCATAACGTAAAAAATGACTACGAAAACAAGTAGTATCATGATTGTACTTATAATGTCGCCAATGTAAAAGTTCTTCATATGTATACCTCCATTTATAAGTTTCCATAACTATTTACCGAATCAGTTGGTAAAAAGTTTCAAAAAATTTAGCTGGCAGTGTTAAATACATAAATCTAAAGATGTATAAGGACATACTATAATGGACAAAATCTTTTTCGGATATGGATTTTTACCTTGGAAGTAATTGAACGTATATTTCAATTCATACCTTATAGAAAAGTAATAAAAAAGTGTAGTAAATGATTTATTGGGGAAATAAGTTCGTATGCCACTGGGGGTGAGTGAATGCACAAAGCAGGTCAAATTATGCGACTAGCCATGTACAATATTTATACGTACCGCGTTCATTATATACAGGTTTTTGCACTGATTCGGTTATTTCAGTTTTTAATGGTTGTACCCATCACAACGGTTGGTTTTAAGCTGATGTTGCGCGTAACTGGCTACACCCATATTACCGAGGAAAATATCCACAGCTTTCTAGCGCATCCCTTCGTCATTGGTATGCTCCTTATTTGGGTAATGATTGTATTACTATTTATTTATTATGAGATGGGTTTTTTATTTTTAATGGCTTTTTATCAACAGCGTGGTATTCGTTATCGATTTCTAGCAATTTGGCAGCAGTTAAATCGTAAAGTCGTCTATTTTTATAGTATTCAGGTAATATATTTGGTTGTCTATATTGCCTTGTTATTACCTCTAGCTTCATTTATGCTACCTCTGACGTTAACCCAAGCCATTTCCATTCCGCATTTTATTACAGATGAATTAATGCTTAGTCGGTCAGGAAAGTTACTTTATGCTGCTGTAGCATGTGTATTAGTCATTGTTGGCGTACGTAGCATCCTGACATTGCCGATTTTTACGATTCAACCAAGGATTTCAATTCGCCAATCGCTCGTACAAAGTTGGCGCTTTTCAAGAAGAGGTTTGTTTGAATTACTCGTATTATTGGCCATGATTTTAACAGGTCACTTGCTGATGTTATTAGGTATTACCGTGGTGAGCACAATACCATTATTTATCTTAGAACGTGTGATGCCAAGTGCAGCTCTTTTAACTGCTGGTATGACCCTTGCATTTTTGGAAATTGCCTTTGTGGTGTTGTTTAGTTTGTTACAGGCAATGTTTTCACAGGTAATGGTGGCAATTACCTACAATACGCTTCTCTTAACGAAATCAAAAATTTCACCGAAGTTTTTAAAAAAGCGTTACAAACGATTATCGATACTCGCTTGCATCGTATTTATCGTATTGAGCGTAATCAATGTAAATTCGTTGGAGAAAAGTGTTTATGCGCCTGATACGAAAATCATCGCACACCGAGGATACACGGCAGAGGCTGTGGAAAATACGATTGGTGGGCTTGTTAGTGCCGCCGCTGCAGGTGCTGACTTGGTAGAAATAGATATTCAGCAAACCGTAGACGGAGATTTTGTTGTGTATCATGACCGGACATTAAGGAGACTAGCTGGGAAAAATGGGGTAGTAACGAACATGACCCTAAGTGAATTAAAGACCATTACAGTCCACTCGAATGGTTATAGCGATAAAATATCATCACTAGATGATTTTATTGAGATGGCGAAAGCGCTTGATGTCGCATTACTCATTGAGTTAAAAGTGCAGGGGAACGAAAGAGAAGATTTATTGCCACGCTTACTAGAAAAATTAACAACACATCAGGTATTGGATACGTATTATGTCCAATCAGCGAATTCCCAATTGATGACACAGCTAAAGAAATTAGCGCCTAACTTACGTGTTGGTATTGTCTATGCGCTCACTGTTGGGTCCATGAGTGATACGACAGTAGATTTTATAGCATTAGAAGCATCTTGGGTTTCAGATAACTTAATTGCAGAATTACAGCAAGCGGATATGGATTTATTTGTTTGGACTTTAAACAAAGATCGCTCTCTACAAGAGTTTATTGGAAAAAATGTTGCGGGCGTTATTACAGATCATCCTGATATAGCTTTGGATATAAGGACGAAGCAAAGTGAACATCAGTACTTTTTACAACGCGTATTACATCGACTTCAATTTATTTTTTAGCGTCATTTTAGAGAGGGAGACAGGCACTAAGAGAACCAGTGAAGGGGGCTTATACGGATTCCCCTTCTTGAGTGGAATAGAAATCAAAGTATACCAGCTATCTAAAATGCCTTCTTATTATTTTTAGGAAAAAATAATAATTCCTGAAAACGGTCATAATATTACCAATATGTTGTAACCTTTTCCTCTTTACTACGACTACTCCTATGAATTCGTGAAATAAAGGAGATGTTTTTTATGAAAATGACAAAAGTCGTACCATTCGCAATGTCGGCATTATTAATCGGTGGAGCTGTAATAGCACCAACTGCATCAGCAAACGGAGGAGAGGCAGTTGTGACCAACGCACAAAATGACGAAGCACAAAATCCTCAAGTGCAGCCAATCTTTATTAAAGTAGCAGGCACAGTTGAGAATGTCGAAGTACGTGACAATGCTACATATTATACGGTTAAAGAAGGCGAAAACATTAATGTCTTTGTAATGAATGAGGACACACTTGTTTTCGATAATACAGGCAAAGAAGTGAAGCTTCAAAAGGGTGACAAAGTAACGGCTTACACGTATGCAAACAAACCGATGCTGATGATTTACCCGCCACAATATAATCCAGAAGTACTTATTGTGGAAACAGAGGAAATGGGCAGTGTAACAGTTGACTTTTTCAACAAAGATTTAGTGAACGCAGATAACACGCTAAAATTAAATGTCGGCAAAGAAACGGCCGTACAAAGTTTATCTGGCAAAGATGTGACAGTTGAAGATTTAGCAGAACAACATTTACTTGTGTTCTATACAATTACAACAATGAGTATTCCGGCACAAACGCCACCATCAAAAGTAATAGTATTAGACACTATCGTTGAAGAACCGGGAGAAGTGGACCCAGGAGAAGTAGATCCATCAGAAACGGCTGTAGATGAAATTATTAAAACGGATTTCTATGAAGTAGATGGTACGACAATGGTTCCTTTACGATTAATTGCTGAAGAACTTGGCTTTACAGTAGAATCAACAGGAAAAGGTGCAATCGTATCAAAAGGTGCATTATCTTATACGATAACACGCGGTCAAAAAGAATATGGCTACAATAAAGCACTTCGTCACTTCGAAGTGGCACCAGCTTTACTTGAACCAACAAAAACATATGTACCTGTAGAATTTGTTGAAGAATTAATGAAATAAATACCCAAATACCCGCCATGCATTGTGCAACGGCGGGTTATATTGACGACAAAAGGTATTCGGTATAATAACATTCCGAATACCTTTTGACATTTTTATCAGAGAAGCGGTTTATCAAACACTGGCATCTATTCACTAGAACCGAACAGCAACTATTGCCATCTACTATCGGGCTTTCTACGATTTTAGATGGTTATGTACATGGGATTCCCGAACTGACGGATAGAACAACCAAAATGACGGAAAGAACAACCAAAGTGACGGAAAGAACCCTCGAACTGACGGAAAGACCCACCGAACTGACGGAAAGAACGCTTGAACTGACGGAAAGAACCTCCGAACTGACGGAAAGAACCTCCGAACTGACGGAAAGAACGCTTGAACTGACGGATAGAACAACCAAAGTGACGGAAAGAACCTCCGAACTGACGGATAGAACCCCCGAACTGACGGATAGAACAACCCAAGTGACGAATCTAAAGGTAGCGGTGTTTTTTATGAGGCCTGTCATTTACTTTTCAGGAAGATTGATTTCATATACAATAAAATGACACAAAGCCAAAATATTGAAGGAGGAATTTATGAAACAAGCATTAGTCATTGTAGATATGCAAGAAGTGTTCTTTATAAATAAGAAGTATCAATTATTTGAAGGTGACAAAGTTGTAGTAAATATTAATCACTTAATTAAATGGGCTAGAGCTAAAGAGATTCAGGTAATTTTTATACAGCATACAGATTTAGAACAGGATGATGAAATGGCATGTGGAAAACCTGGATGGGAACTACATCATGGCCTACATAAACAGCAGGAAGACAAAGTTATTGAAAAAACTACTTGGGATGCATTTTATGGAACGGAATTAGCACAATATTTACAGGATTCTAAGGTTGATCAGCTTATTTTTGTCGGTGCGCAAACGGAATTTTGTTTAGATACTACGATTCGAAGTGCGTATAGCCATGGATACCACCATAATATTTTAATAGAAGGTGCACATAGCACGATCAATAGTCACTTGTTGGATGCTGAACAAATTGTGGAGCATCATGAGTTAATATGGAATAATCGCTTTGTTACCATTCAGCCAAGTACAAATTATCAACTAGAAGAGGCATAGCAACGAAAGGAGCCGTCATGCGCATAAACAAGCAAGAATTTTATCAAAACGGACTGCATTATACAATCAGGTCTGCCATTGAAACAGATACGCGTGAGTTATCTGCATTAAGGTTACAAATTGATGGGGAGACAGAAAACCTTGACCGAGAAAAAGGGGAGGCCTTTATCGATCCACAAGGATTTCAACAGTTAATAAAAGCGGATACTGACAATCCTCGAAACTTATTTTTAGTGGCAGTCGCTCATCATCAAATTGTTGGCTTTTCAAGATGTGAAGGATTTGCGTTAAAACGATTTTCTCATAAAGTTGAATTTGGTGTAGGAGTTTTAAAGGAATTTTGGGGCTATGGCATAGGAAAGAACTTCTTACAACAATCCATTGCCTGGGCAGATGCCAATGATATTAAAAAAATGGCATTGCATGTTTTAGAAACGAATGACAAAGCGATTAGGCTCTATGAAAAGCTAGGCTTTGAAGTAGAAGGCCTATTGAAAAATGATAAAATACTATCTGACGGTAAATACTATAATACGGTTGTGATGGGCAGATGTCAGGACTCATCTTTGTAGCACCACAACGTTAAATTAAACCCAGCTATGCGAAGATGCTTAGCTGGGTTTGTTGCGAATTTATTTTGCGTTTGGATAAATCATCGTAGCTGGGTCAACATACTCATCGAATTGTTGTTCTGTAAGTAATCCTGTTGCAATGGCAGCTTCTTTTAATGTTGTGCCTTCGTTATGGGCTTTCTTCGCAATTTTAGCGGCATTTTCATAACCGATATATGGATTTAATGCGGTAACCAGCATTAATGAGTTTTGCAGGTTATGGTCAAGAACCTCTTTATTTGGCTCAATGCCAACTGCGCAATTATCATTGAATGATTTCATTGTATCAGCGAGTAGGCGAGTTGATTGTAAGAAGTTATAAATAATGACTGGTTTAAAGACATTCAGCTCGAAGTTACCTTGTGAAGCGGCAAAGGCAATTGTTGCATCATTTCCAACAACTTGTGTTACGACCATTGTCATGGCTTCACTCTGTGTTGGGTTCACTTTACCTGGCATGATGGATGAGCCGGGTTCATTTTCTGGAATTGTGATTTCACCGATACCAGAGCGAGGGCCACTTGCTAACCAGCGCACGTCATTGGCAATTTTCATTAAGTCTGCAGCAAGTGCTTTTAATGCGCCATGTGCCACTACAGCTTCATCATGACTTGTAAGTGCATGGAATTTGTTGGCTGCTGATGTGAAGCTTTTACCAGTTAACGCACTAATCTCAGCAGCTACACGGTCACCGAATTCAGGATGTGCATTAATGCCCGTACCGACTGCTGTCCCGCCGATAGCTAATTCTTTCATGTATTCAACATTGTGTTTAATCATGCGCTCAGATTTTTCAAGCATAGCAGACCATCCGCTAATTTCTTGACCTAATGTCAATGGCGTCGCATCTTGTAAATGTGTACGGCCAATTTTAATGATATCTTTAAAATTTGTCACCTTGTCGTCAAACGTCGCTTTCAGTAAACGAAGGCGGGGCAGTAAATAATCTTCTACTTTTAACACAGCGGCAATATGCAAAGCCGTTGGGAAAGTATCGTTTGAACTTTGTGACTTGTTGACATCATCGTTTGGATGAATGCGATCATCCTGACCAGCATCTTGTAAAATTTGGTTGGCACGATGCGCAATGACTTCGTTGACGTTCATATTCGTTTGTGTACCACTACCTGTTTGCCATACAACAAGTGGGAATTGGTCGTCCCATTGGCCGTTTAAAACTTCGTCAGCCGCTTGTACAATCGCGTTAGCCTTAATATCTGAAAGCTTGCCTAGCTTGTTATTGGCAATAGCTGCACTTTTCTTTAAAATAGCCATAGCTTGAACGAGTTCAATCGGCATTTGTTCAGTGCCAATTTGGAAGTTCTCTTTACTACGTTGTGTTTGGGCACCCCAAATTTTGTCTGCAGGTACTTTAATTTCACCCATAGTGTCTTTTTCGATACGATAATTCATGTAAAACAGCTCCTTTGTTTATGTAAATTCTATAGCGCATATGTTTCGTTTTGCGAAGAAAACTAGAACATCAGTAAGCAAAATATAATTAAAAAAACGGATATTCTTAGTCTGATGTAAGAATATCCGTTTGATACATGCTTATTCAAAAAAGAGGGGGGATTCTGAATTAAGCATTTGGAGAAAAGAAATAATCTATTGATAATGATAATTGTTATCAATTAAAAAGTCAACACCTTTACATGAAGAAATTATCATTAACTGAGAATAGTTTGCAACTCGTTGCTAAATGCCAATGGTTCGATGACTGCCCAAGATTTTTTGAAACATAGATTTCAAAGTCGGAAGTCTTCAACTTTTAATAAAATCGATTATTCGTTCTTGTAGTACCCCAGATTGAATTTCTGTAAACTAGTTCGCCATAGCCTACAACAAGCAATGCCTGATGGGGGCGGACCAAGAAGGGTAGAGGCATTGAAATGCATGAAAAACGCTACCATTTCATCCAATGAGGAAATGATAGCAATGTCATATTTATAGGCAGGCAGATAGCGTTTAACAGGAAATGGGGAAGGTGCTATCTCTTTTTCTTGCCAAGATCTTTTGTTAAAGGTTGCTTTTTCGCTATTTTTTCAAAAATTACGTTTACATGATATTTGTGGTCATCCACTTGAATAATCTCGACCACTTTCGCTTTGCGCCCTTTAATGTGGATATTGTCGTCAATAACCGGAATGCGAACTAATAACTGATTTAAAAGGGAGGTCTTATTTTCATAAAAATGTACAACATTCATGTTCTACGGTCTCCTTATTGCGTATTTTAGTCAATTTATGAGGAGTGCCCTGGATATAGAACAGCTTAAATAAGTTCTTTTAAAAACAATGTGCGTCTATATAATTTCAGGAGTAAGAGGCTATCTAAAAAGTCATTCAAACAAAAACGTCCGCCCTCCTTTATGATAAAAATCCGCTTCGCTTTCCGCGGGCAAGGCATACGCCGCATCGCTCGCTAACGCTCCCTGCTGGGTCTCATGTTCTTGCTTTCCCACAGGAGTCTACGTGGATTTTTACCTTTGCATCAAAAAAATAGCAGAATTGGATGCCTCAAAGCATGTTGTTTTTACTTTTTTGACAGCCCTGTAAAGTGTTCTGTTAGTCTTGCTTTAACATTGCTACACATCCATAGCCGTCAGTACATCGTTTTTCTGACCCATGATTAAAGGTCTAGTTAAATTAATTGTAAAAATATGCTAAGTGCTATATACCTATACGCAGTAACTGTCTTATAATTGAAACGGCACTACATCCATTATTTGGAGGGAGATACATAGATGGAACAACTGATTTCACAAATTCATGCGTTTGCGACTGAAGAAAGGAAAGAAATATGCACGAAAAGCACAAGCACTACATCAAGAATTTTTGCTTAAATTACCGCTAGAGCGTTTACAGGAGATGGAGCTTGAACAGTATGCCCTTGGGTTGCAGCCACAAGGTTCGCTGTTATAAAAACTTGTCCTTACAATGTATGAAAGGGAGACAAGTCGTCTCCCCCTCAATTCAAACATTTAAAAGTAGTTCTTCCAAGAGTCACGACCGCCGCCAAGTCTTGTACCAATACTTCTACCACCGTCATTCTCCCAACGATCAATATCCCATCCTTCATCGTTCCAGCCGTCAGGTAGTTCTCCTTCACTAGGAAGGCTACCCGTTCTTGCTACTGAGATTCTCATAATCTCATCATTGACATTTTAAGCATCATCCTTTTTAAAATATTTCATATCTATATTATGAAATGTTGTATGTTTTAGTTCATAGCCAAAAAAAGAAGTTGTTTTAACTGATGAACATAACATGAGCAGTTACTGATTGTTTGCGTACATTCCACAAGCAATATACTGTTGACACAAATTTTAGGTTTGGATTTGTTTTAGATGTTCATGCTAAGGCATTAATAAATGGCTACATGTACCCCTCATATAAGAAATGCTTTTTACTGTTTTTTTAGGAGTACGTATTAAACAACTCTGCTTGTCGAGTTGGTAACGCTTTACAGGTTTTTCTTATACATTTAAGAAATAAGTAAGAATCAAGTAATAAATTAGAGAGTTTTCCTTTTTATAATAAAATTAGATACATCGTAAGGGGAGGTTATAAATGATATCTATTAAAAATAACTTAATATAAAGGTATGAAAGATAAGAGGTTATTTCTGCCTTCCGTATGTATGTTAACAAGGGAAGATATATGTTTTTTTTGGTCCCAATGAGCGGGTAAAACGATTGTTTTAAATAAGAAAAGGAGAGGGAAAGTAATTATTTAATCTTAAAAATCGGAATAGTTCATTAATAGTGGGTAGACATGCTGATATTTTATCAGTGTACAGAATCAACATGAAAAAGGTGCAAGATAGATTGTTGAAATCGCTATACAGGAAAATGTGAGAGGACTTCCTTCGAATCTTTTAGTGTTAAGGCAAATAATTTACTTCAAGGATTACTCGTAATAGCGCTGATGCTCATAGCAATTCAGGCATCTAAAACAATGAATGGTTAAACATTAAAAAAGAAAAATCAGAAATGGAGAGATGGACAATATGAAACAAGCAACAATGATGGAAGAATTTAAACAATATGCTGGTGAAATTACGAAGAAATATCAAATTCCAGGCTTTGCAATGGGCTTAGCAAAAGACGGTCAATTATTTTATGAAAAGGGCTTGGGCTATCGCAATGTAGAGAAGGAGCTACCCTTATCCTCTGATACGGTATTTGGAATCGGTTCAATAACGAAGTCATTTACATGTGTGGCCATTTTACAGCTACAAGAGGCTGGGAAATTGTCTGTTCACGATGCTGTTATAAATTATTTACCAGAATTTAAAACGAATAATGAAGATTATACGAAACAAATGACCATTCATCACTTTATGACGCATACTGCAGGATTACCTCCTTTACAAACATTAATGGGGGCATTACGTAACAGTATAGAGTTGGATCCGAAATTTGAAGAAGATAAAAAGAAAGAAAATGAACCTTCTAAGCGCCCATCTATTGATACCTATGAGGAACTGATGGAAGACATTGCGAACGCGGAGTTTCAGCTACTTGGTGCACCAGGTACAGAGTTTAGCTATTCAAATGACTGTTACGCCCTTTTAGGTACTATTATTGAAAGAGTAAGTGGAATCAAATACGAACAATATATGAAAGACTATATTTTAGATCCGGCAGGCATGTATCAAAGTGTATTTCATTTAGAAGAATTAAATGGACACGAGGATATTGCAACCCTTTATGATTCACGGGGAAAAGCGGAAGAAACAATCGTGTTTGAATCGAATAATCCTTGGGACGCGCCCGCTATGCGTGCAGCTGGATTCTTGAAATCTACTATAAACGATATGCTTAAATACGCAGAAATCTTCAGAAATAATGGCAAAGTAGGCTCAGCACAAATCTTGACACCAAAGAGCGTTGAATTAATGACAACTCCTTATATACAATGTGACCCTGAGAAATATTACGGATACGGCTTAATCATCATACCAGACTTTTTTGGCTATCAACTGATAGAACATGGAGGATCCATTAAAGGTGTGGCAGCCCAATTGAACATGATTCCAGAATTGGGTTTAACAGGTATATCACTAGCAAACTTAGCAGGAGTACCATCTACTCAACTATTATATAGTGCATTTGCACAACAACTGGGTAAATCTGTGCACGATACTCATTTTAGTTTAAAAGAAATGGATATATCACTTGTTAAATTAAAGGAATATGAAGGTGAATTTGTTTCTGGTGAAGGTTCGCAAGTGAAACTTCATGTTGAAGCGGGGAAACTGCATATGAATTTTGACGGAATTCAGACAATAATTAAAGCAATTGCGGAAGACACATTTTTAGTACAAGTTATGGACTCGAATTTGATGCTGCGTTTTAAAAGAGATGAGGATGGCACAATCGTAAGGATTAAATTCGGATATAGACAAATCCCAAAGGTCAAGTAAGGGGCGTAGTTTGGTTTTAAACATTTAAAAAACCTTTCTTCATTTATCGAACGGGGTGCAATAGCGTAACGAAAAGACTGTCATGGGCAGTCTTTTTTTATGTAGCAAAAGGGGGAGGTTAGGTGATAGAATAATGGGTTTTGATGGTAATATAAATGTTAGGGGGAGATACTGATGACTAGAATCGTCTCGTTTATTCTATTATTTTTATCTGCGTACACATTATCTGTTCAAGCGTTAGATTGGGCTTATCCTTTTGTGGTTTGGAATGGCAATGTTTATGAAGTGAAAGAAGAAAAGGTAGTAGAGAGTCAAATTGGCAAGAATATTGGCGCAGTAAAAACAAGACCCAATGATATGACTGGAGATTACTACGGAGACGCTTCAAATGCGTATTCTAAAGGAACGAAGTATTTTGCAATGAATGATATATCTACTGATACTACAATTGCGGTCGAAGTGGGAGACAAGCAGTGGCAAAAAGCTGTATACGTTCACGAGGCACCTTTTCATTGGATGGATTTATTCACAAAAATTCTACCTATTGCTATTCTAATATCAATTGTCCTTATCATGGTATTACGCTTTAAAAAAAGAAAAAAAGCTACATGAATTAATTTCATAAATAGTTTTTCTATAAAGAAACACGAACATTTTTGGTAGGAGCGTAAGGCGGCTACTCCAGCGGGAAAAGTAAGCGAACCGTGACCCTGGACTGAGCGTAACGAAGGAAGCGGATCGGTGCTTGCCCGCGGAAAGCGTCCGCCTGTAGCGGAATATACCTATATGATAGGAACAATTCCTTTATTTTTCTTAATTAATATTCGCCTTGATTGATATGAAAGTGAATGATGAAATTGATTCAAATATATACTTAATAACAGGGTGCGTTGATCTAAAAGGATTAGCGCTTTTTTATTGAACTTCTAGTACTAGGAAGCACAGTAGATAAATTATAGTGTCTCATTATCATCAAACGGTTTTTTTCATGCGATAAGCATTTTTAATTTTATGGAACTTTACTCCATTTCATTCGTATTACAGTAAAACGCAGAGGAGAAAAGTAGTATTTATGTAGTAAACGATATTTTAAGCTTCTAACAAGAACGATGCTTCACGACACGATCAAAATAGTTTTAGAGTAAAAAATATCAAGGGGGGAAGAATATGACACTTGTGATTATCCAATTAGTTGTTATCCAAGTAGTTTTACCTGCCGCATTCATTATTTCTTTATGGAAAGGGTCTTTCCATAGTAAGATTCAATGGATAGTACAGGCGATGTTTACTGTCTTCTATACATCCTGGATATTTTTTTCAGGGCCATGGAATTGGTTTAGTTATTACTGGCGATTCATATGGCTAATGTTATTGTTACTAGCGGTCTATAAATCTTGGAAAAAAGTAAAATCCTTTCCGATGCATACTAAATTCAACCGTAGTCAGAAATGGTCGCTTGCTATCAATGGGGGGCTATTACTTATTTTTGGATTTTATAATGTTTTATTATTCAGCGGATATACAACTCAACATCAGGCGATAGAACTCGACTTTCCGTTGAAAAACGGGACATATTACGTTGGTCAGGGTGGGAATCATGTGCAAATTAATTATCATAATGCTTATCCTGCACAACAGTACGCGCTGGATATTACTAAACTAAATAAAGTAGGAGTGCGGGCAGCTGGTATTTACCCGAAAGAACTTGATAAATACGTCATATACGGAGATGAATTGACGAGTCCTTGTACCGGTGAGGTGCTAGAAGTTCGTAATCATCTGCCTGATTTAACACCGCCCAACGCAGATTCTGAAAATGCAGAAGGAAATTATGTCAAACTTAACTGTGAGGATGTAAATGTCTATATTGCACATTTGCAAAAAGACAGTGTTGTTGTTGAAGAAGGAGATGTTTTACAAAAAGGACAACAAATTGGATTAGTCGGGAATTCAGGTAATACCTCAGAACCGCACTTGCACATTCATGCGGAAAAAGACGGAGTAGGTGTGCCAATGCGCTTCAATGGAAGATTTCTCGTAAGAAACAGCTTGATTTGGTAAGTAGAAGTTACTATAAGTTGTTGCTGCTACAGAATAACCAGCTACAGGCAATTAAAATGAAGTGAAGAGGGTAATCGATTTGGAAACGTTTATCGCACTAGGCTTTTTTCTAAATCCTATATTTGCAATTGTTTTTTGCGTTAATTTAGTTAGTATCATTCGGAAATTATCTAAAGATAGTGGTGCAAAAATGAATAGAAATGCAGTGTGGTTAACTATCTCATTCACTTATATTGTAACAATTCTGACTTGGATGTGGAGTATATCCTATTAATTGATTGGGCCTGGAATAGTAAAAGTGAAATAGCGCTTATTCTACGCCTCTGTAGAGTCAGCTCTGTTTTTACCGAAGACTATAATTATGTCCAAAATTAAATTAAGTAAAGGGACACTACTAACTGAGAAGACCAAAGTATTTTAGGTGAAGGATCATTTGTGGCTATTAGTTTTTTATAGGCTGTCTATTTTTCTTGTTTTGCACGTAAAGTTAAACAGCACAATCAGTGGCGAGGAACTTTGTGCTTGTCGTCAAATGGCATGTTGTATCTGTTCTAACGTTTATGGGCTTTTATTTCGAGTAAAATACGCAGAGTCAACGATTGCAAGTTTGCTTGAGCTGGAATGAGCCTGTTTTTTTGTGAATACTCGTAGTTATTGCCGAGAAATCGATTGTGAGGGTACAGCGAATTATATGGCAGTTGGTGCATTATTTGCATGAATAATTTTAATTAGAGTGTTTTTAGCGAGAACTCTGCAGTACAAATGACTGTGATATTTACCATTAAACTCGTGGTAGTTGTGAGTGGTCATGCGGAATGGGTACAGTACTTTACACGAGTGTTCAAGGAAAAAAAGTGAAGACTACAGACGTCACCTATAATTTTGATGCATCGTTATTATAGCATAATTTTATTATTACTTTTAGAAATACACATGTTTTTATTTGATTATTTCTCGGGAAATATTAGCAGGATAATGGCTGTAATGGTGGTGGTTATCGCGCTTTAAATGGCGTTATGACGATTAGGCATTCAGTACGTCTCAATAGTTATAGTAATGATGAATTTATGCAATATCCTAATATTCTAACTTTTGTTGGAGTGATTGACATAAATGCTTACTTGGTTGCCTATTTCGCTTGTTGGCATAACCCTTTAAGAATCAGTGAGGATGGGGAAAACAATCCCCACTGATTGAAGTTTCACTTTACTTTCAGTGTCATTCGTTTCATTTTGGAAAAAAGGCGGTATCAGAGAACGTGTGAGCGTTATAATAGAAGCACAGGGAGGGAAAACTGAATGTATTTAAAATCATGTAAGGTGTTGCAGGACGACATTGATGATAAACACGTTTATCCGTTTAATATACCGAGTTTGCAGGAACTAAAAGAGCTAGAGTTTCCAACAAATGTGACGTTTTTTGTTGGGGAAAATGGCTCTGGTAAATCCACCTTATTGGAGGCCATTGCAGATCGCTGCGATTTTAATACAGCAGGTGGTGGACGACAGAATATGTATGATGTACATAAGGCAGAATCGGCCCTTGGGGAACACATTCGTTTATCTTGGTGGCCAAAAGTTTCAAACGGCTTTTTTCTAAGAGCGGAGACGTTTTATCAATTTGCTAGCCATATTGACTTGTTAGAACACCCAAATAAGTATGCTGCTTACGGCGGCAAGTCTTTACACCATCAGTCACATGGTGAGTCGTTTTTATCGTTGTTTATGAACCGTTTCAGAGATAAGTCGATTTATTTACTGGATGAGCCGGAAGCGGCATTGTCACCGACACGGCAGCTGAGCCTACTTAAAATTATGAAGGATCTAGAACATGAGGCACAGTTTATTATCGCCACACATTCACCGATCTTATTAGGCTATCCGAATGCGACAATTTATAGTTTTGATGAAGGAGAAATTGAATCGATTCGCTACGAAGACACCATACACTATATTGTCACGAAACGATTTTTAAATGCACCAGAAACTATTTTTGCTGAGTTATTTGATGAGGAGAGGGAATCATGAATCAACGTAAAGGCTTAGTCATGAGAGAAATTCGTCTAGATGAAATGGCACAGTCGATTGATTTGCTAAATTATGTGTTTCAAATGTCAATGTCTATCAATAAGGATCGTCGGTTTGTGAATGCGAAAAGCAAGCAGTTTGACGTAGGGCATGCAATTGGTTGGTTTGATGGCACCCAGCTAGTGTCCCAAATATTAAATCTACCATTTCAAGTTAATGTTCATGGCAAGCTATATGAAATGGGCGGCATTACAGCAGTTGGGACGTATCCAGAGTATTCGGGGCATGGCTTAATGGAAAGTCTCATTATGGAATGCCTACAGCGAATGCGTGATGAAGAACGATATATATCCTATTTATTTCCATATTCTATTCCGTATTATCGGAAAAAGGGTTGGGAAATTATGAGTGATATCGTGGAATTTCAAGTCAAGGATACACAGCTTCCACATTATCCAGGGTTAAACGGTAAAATCCGTCGTGTCGATCCAAAACATGAGGATGTCGTAACGATTTATGCCCGCTATGCGAAAAAAACACATGGTGTGATGGTACGTAATAGTATTGCATGGAATGAAAAATTCCAAGAGGATTTTTGGGAGGAAAAGTTCATTGATAGTGATGTGAAACTGCAGGCTGCTGTCTATTACGATGAAGAAGATGATCCACAAGGGTATCTGTTTTACCGCATCATGGAAGAAAATTATTATATAGATGAAATTGTTTATTTACAGGAAGAGGCACGAAAAGGGTTATGGAATTTTGTGTCTGCCCACAGCTCCATGGTTTACAATGTTTACGGCAAAACGACGGGGAACGAAGCAGTCGCATTTTTACTAGAGGATAGCGAAATTATTCAAAAAGTATCGCCGTATTTTATGGCGCGTATTGTAGATGTGAAGGAATTTTTACTGCGTTACCCATTTATAGGTAACAACTTTCAGCTTCGCTTAGCAGTTAGTGATCGTATTGTAGCTTGGAACAATGGCACGTTTATTGTAACGGTACAGGATGGTGAAGTATCGGTCGAAAAGTTGAGTGAGCTATTGTCCGAAAACGCGATTCAACTCACGGTGCAAACGCTAGCGACGATGCTATTAGGTTATAAGCGACCATATTATTTGGAGAAAATCGAACGTTTACACGGCAATGCGGTCGACATTGCCTTACTCGAGGCGGTGCTACCTGTAGGGATTCCAACGTTTATCGATTATTTTTAATGCGTTTCACATGAAAGAAGGAATTTGCACAAGAAAGCTCCTGTGTAGATTCCTTTTTAGTTGCCACAAAATAGGTGCGTCACTTGCCCTTCATTATGGCATAATTAGTGAATGGGGGGATTGATTGTATGCCAAAATGTATTGAATGTAAGAAAAAATGGACATGGAAGCAGTCAATGCGGTCGATTGTGACATTTTTCATGGATGGCTATTGTTTTCTTCGAATCATATAGTAGCTGTTCTATTATTCTTCATTGCAACGGCACTTGCAGGTTATTTAATGGGCTGGATCAATGAAAAAAATCAAATGGGTCCATTATTTCAAGTTGGATGATACATAGCATCGCGAATATTATGGCTTCTTTCGTGGCCATGTTTCCTGTCTTTTAATCGTATAAATCTTCACTGGGTTGTAATAGCAATAGCACGATTTGCTTTTCAGTGTGTTCCCTTGCATAATAATGTGAGAGGTGTTTACTGGTGAATGTCATAGAGAAAACGATAAAAGGATGCTTGATTGTTGGTTTTGTCATGCTAGCCGGACGTCTAGTAACAGCAATCTGCACGTACTATGGACTTGATTTTCCGACATTTTTTACAGACTATCATGTCGTATCCCTCGTCATACTAGCAATAGGGATTATCGGTAGTGAGATAATAAATGTTCGAAAAAGGAAAGGACGAACGTAAATGACGCAATGGCCAAAGGGTGTAGCAAAGCCAGCAATACGGGCCTTAAATGCGGCGGGTTATACAGAATTGAAGCAACTTAAACAGGTAGATTTAACTACATTAAAGGATTTACATGGCATGGGACCAAAAGCATTAGCTGCCATTGCAACGTCACTGAAAGAAAGTAGGAAGTCTAGTGAATAAGCTGACATTGTTTTTACTCGCAATGGTGGTCTATTATATCATTGTTGTTTTTGTGATTAGTAAGTTATTTGTCATTCCTCTTATGAAATTTATGGCACTCATTTTTTTTCTTGGGGCAGGCTTTATTTTCACACGGAAAATGCGGAAGAAACTACAGTAGGAGGTTTTTATGAGAATCGTTAAACTAACTTTATTTTATATCGGCATTATTGCTCTGGCGATGGCATTATCTCTGGCAGGTGTGCGCATGTCAGTGGCACTCGGTTTTTTTGCGGTAATTGTAACCGCAATGATTTACAGACATATACATATTTTATATCGAACGAATAATATGCAACAGGTAGATAAATTTGTGAGAGACCGTCAAAAGCAGCCATTTTTTGCTCATATTTATGCATTGGCTTATGGGACGAGAGCAGATCAAATTAGGGTACTGGCAGATGTAGCGGGTAAATATAAACAACCAACGATTAAATATAATTATTTATTTAATAAAGCACTGCTAGAGGAAAATTTGGAAGCAGCTAAGGAAGCGGCTAAGCATATTGATAAGGACCCGATTAAAAGTTATGCGGCCTGTTATATTGCTGCACTTGAGGGGCGGACTTCAGATATGCATAGTGATAAGTTAACACAGCCGTGGATGCAGCCAGCGATTGAAGCAGCCTATGCACATAAGCTAAAGGATAAACAAGAATTTGAACGATTTGCAGGAAACTGTATAGACGCCGCACGTGGTGTACAAAAATATGCCTTAATACATACCTTTGAGCAAATGAAAACGGACATAGTAAAAAGCTAGTGCACATAATGACAGTGCCACTAGCTTTTTGCTTTTTTATCGAGTAAAAGTCCACGAATAATGCCAGAAATAAAAATAATAAATAACAGGGCAAGGAAAACATAGGCTTGCCATTGGTGCAACAGACGACTTCGCCCAAAAGCGACCATTAAGTCATTCAAGAGTGAATACGTAAAATATAGCAGAATACTATTTTTAATCAGGCAGAAAGTGAGAATACCATTTTGTCTCTGGGCATGTGAAAGGACGGGCTTATTTTTCCGTTTCACAGGATAAGCAGCTTTTACTTCTAAATAGTGCAATAGTAAAAACAGCATCAAAGCCACAAAGGGTAAATAAAAGATAGCAATTTTCGGTCCGAATTGTGCATGGTCACTCGTAAAGCTGTGTAAAATTGGAATGGATGTAGGCAGCTGACGATATTGAATAAGCGTTGCTGCAAGTCCAGCAATAAAAATGGTAGTGACAATCAAGGTCAGCTGGTTACAGAAACGTGGTGTAGGTGTTTTTTGATGTTCGTGCATTAGGTCACCTCGGAAATCTCATCTTTTAAAATAGCATTCTGTTATACTGTAACATAAGATTTACATATTGTGCGTAGCAGGAAGAAGGATTACATGGAATACTTGTTATTTTTATTGATTGGAGTTGCGGGTAACGTGATTGGCACGTTAGTCGGAGGGGGTGGATTAATTACATTACCCACAATGATGTTGATGGGGGTACCGGTTCACTCAGCGATTGGGGCGAATAAGGTGTCCAATATGGTCAGTGCTTTTTCAAGCTTTTATACGATTTATAGAAGAAAGGAATTATCTTGGGCAGAAATGCGTTCTGTGTTATTAGTGTCCTTAGTTGGTGGCACACTTGGCGGGCTATTCGCCTCATATATAAGTAGTCAAACATTGACTCTAATTGCGATTATTCTACTTGGCTTTGCACTTGTCATGTCCTTTATTGGTGGGTCAGACTTTGGTAATAAGGAAAGTTTTACGATGAATCGCATAAATGGATCAATTCTGCTCGCTGTTGGCTTCTATGATGGATTATTTGGCCCTGGTAGTAGTACATTGGCGCTGTATACATATGCACATCAAAAAATAACGTACATGAAAGCGGTTGTTTTATCTCGTGTTGGTGTTTTTGCTATGTGTTCAGGAGCAGCGGTTACCTATATTGCAACGGGTAAAATTGAATGGTCACTGACACTAGTGTTAATGGTCGGGTCGATTATTGGCGCGCAAATTGGCATTGTCCTTGCAAGGAAGGTAAAGGCAAACCACGTAAAAATCCTGCTGCGCGTTGTAACAATTGTGCTAATTCTACAGCTTGTCTATGATTTCTTCACACAGTTATAGGGAGGGGTAATATGTTTGAAATTACACCATATCCAGCTTTTTCGTGGTCATTTTCACGACATAAAACGTTAACGAGCTGTTCCAAAAAATATGGCTATGAATACTATTTTGCACATAATGGCTGGCTAAGCTATAATGTGGAGCCATTCCATCAGCATGTCTACCGCCTAAAAAAACTGCAGTCGATGCCGATTTTATTTGGGCAGATTGTCCATCATTTGATTGAACAGACGATCACTCATTATATTCAAACTGGTGAAGTCACGTCACTTGCTGAACTTGTCAATCGTGCACGTGGTCAGCTAAATGCAGCATTTATCGATTCTACAAGGCATGTGGATTTATGGAGACAAAAGCCCAATAAATTTTATATGATGCAGGAAATCTATTATGCTGGGCGACTTAGTCCTGAACTAGTACATGACTATAAGGAACGATTGGAAGCGGTGTTGGAAAACTTTCTACAAAGTGAGACGTTGCAGCGAATCACCGCACGAACGGGCTCTTTACGCATTGGTGAACCCGAACAATTTCGTTCCATGAAGATCGAGGATATACAAGTTTTTGTCGTAATGGACTTTCACTATTATGACGATCTGGAGGATAAGTGGGTCATTATTGACTGGAAAACGGGCGGGGAATCCGAGGACGATCGTCAACAATTAGCGCTCTATGCCTACTATATTCAACAAAAATATGGTGTAGCGCTCGAACAAATTGATGTTTACAATGAATACTTATTGACGGGACAACGAAAAAAATACACCTTTACAACGTTTGATATGGATAATATTTTGCACACTTTTCAACGCAGTGTGTTGGAAATGAAAAAGTACCAAGCTGATATTTTCATCAACGAGCCAGTGGATTTTGAGGACTTTGAAAAAACCCTTGATGACTGGCGGTGTAAGGGCTGTAATTATAAAGAATTATGCACTCAGTTTTAAGTTGAATAAATGAGCAAGTGACCAAAAAGTGACTAATTAATTTAAATCATCAAAATGGTCGCTTGCATCATTTTTATCCTTGCTTGTTAAATGGCTATAGGTGTTGATTGTCATGTATATAGGCGTGGCCTAATTGCAAAATTTTTAGTTTTCTAATTTCAATATCAAATTGAAGCGTTTTGTCTACATAGATAGTATGATTTTCAAAATCAAAAGACTCCAAGCAATCCTGCTACTTCTGCTAATCGAAGTCCAACCATGGCAGCCAAATTAATCTGGACCTTGTGTTTAGGGTATACACCTTCTAATACTTTGAAAAGATGTTTTAACTGTTCTTCACTGTAAAATTCTTAGTCCTTCTTTTTAGGGTCCAATCGGGGAGATTTAATGCCATCCATAGGATTTTCCTTAATTAACTTCCATTCAATCGCTTTAGAGAAGACGTTTTTTAAAGCTGTATATTGCCCTTTTGCTACACTAGGACATCTCTCGACATTTCATCAGATGTAGTGTTTTGATGTTAGAAAGTTTACAATCCCCTAAATCCTCTAGAATTCCATGTTTAAGCTTACTTTGTAAGTATCTATTGTTTTGATAGATAATTCAGCTTTGACATACAAATCCATCCATCGGTCAATAAAATCTCTAAATTTAATATTCTCAACTTTTTGTAGCTTTTCATTTTCTATATTTGCTACTTCGATTTCGAAATCGGTCATAGTCTTATTTATAGCACGATCTGACATTGATTTCATACGAACGGTTTTAGTATATCTAAGTCGTTCTCCAGTATCTTCATCATAGCCATGTTCAACAGTGACTTTTATTCGTGGTACTCCTATTTTAGTTGGAGGTAAGACTGTGTAACTTCATTTGAAAGCAATTAAATAAGGGGAGTGGTTAATATGGGAGAAAAAAGAATTGAATACACAGGTGAAGGCTGTTCGTTATGGGTGAAAAATAATTCGGATGAAGAGATTTTTCACTTCGTGGTCAGCGAATTTAAACAAGAGGTTAACGGTGGTATCGAAGATGAAGAAAAGTCCGGGTTAGTACTAAGTATCGAGGACATGAGGGAATTTCAAAAGGTACTAAGGGAGTCTTTGGAACATGAAAGACAACAAAAGCCTACCTCGTGTATGCCTTAAAGTAAGAAATGAGAAGGTTAAAGCAGAATAATGAGGTGGTAAATGTGAAGCAAGCGTCATTATGCCATACAAAAACGAATGGGTGCAGGAATACATTGAAGAAGGCTGGCACACCAAGAAAGTGTGGGCTTTATCATGAAAGCAGAAAAGCTTGAAAAGCGAATTGACATATTACAGAAAATCGATGCTTTGCAATCGAAATGTGAATGTACAAGCATTTCCACATCGGTAGATTGTAAGAATTGTATTGGAGCTCAAAAAGCTAGGTGTTTAATTATTTAAATACACAAAACCTCGGAGACGAATTGATGTAAAAAATGAGTTGGAGTTGCTTAGTTGAAAGAAATGGTGCAAGAAAAGGGTGCATAAAACAGTAAAGAAAAGAGGAGTAATTCCTGCACTAAAGGTTAATCACTCCTAACTATGAAAATCTATTCTTTTGAAGTTTTGAAACGAAGAGAAGCTTTACAGGGTATTTTTATCTCTAGACAATAGGACTTAACATTTTAAGGATAATAGAAGCATTTACGTTTATTTGTGTGCCTCCTGCTAAAGTTTGCAGGATTACTGCTGCGGCAGAAGAATGATTTCTTAGTGTAAGAAACCCGCCGGATGGTATAGAAATTATAACCTGACCTGTGTTTTGTTGAGTACCAGCTCCTGAACCATAGACTGCTTGCGTAACCGGTGCACCATTTAAAAATAGTGTGAATTGGTTAGGTTCAACACCTGATACGATGAAAGTAACCTCGTAGATTCCCGGTGTGGTAACAAAAATTTGAGAGGTTCCAGGGACGTGCGTAATTCCAGGTGTAACTATGCCTGTTGAATCAAAAATAATATCTGCCTCTACAGCTACAGTTTCAGCGCTCAGATTATATATATATCCATATTCGCATAAACCGCTACATGTTGTTGGTGGTGTTACTGGAACGCCGCCAGTAATTCCACAGAGATCGACAGCTCTGAATGGTCCTATTTGTTTTCCGCATAAACAGGATTGTTTATTACAGTTACTACAGTTATCCATTTTTCCACCTCCATTTGTAGTATTATATTCGTGTGAAAAATGGAGTAAAGGGCAATAGGCTAACAATCAACTAAAATCATTCATTATTGATTTTTTATTTTAAAGGAAGTTGAGTTGCATGATTAAAATTAATTTATATAAATGTGAAGTGACTGCATAGGATTAATCGAAAGAAAATGTGCTGGGGAGGAAGATGATTGGCTTTGGAATGGTGGGATAGCAAAAAGCAATTACAGTTTGGGGCGATGCAAAAGCAGCTATCCCGAAACTAATATATGTAATGCGATTTTAAAACATTACAACTATAAATATGTGTGAAAAGCAATTTTGAAGATGAAAAAGGTCCGAAGAAAAGATGCTGGGACATAAATAGTTTCAGTTCACGTAAAAAATCGAGGTTGCATCATGCAATCTCGATTTTTGCGTTTGATTTTGACATTATGTAGTGGAGGATTATCCTCGCACCGCATATTTTCTTAAATTTACGGCCATTAATGCAAGGCCGATTTCGTTCTCAGCTTTCGATTTTCCACGGACAGAAAATCGTGTGAAACCTAAATTAGCTTTCAAGAATCCGAAAACCGGCTCCACGTCAACTTTGCGTTGACGGTAAATCATAGCCGTTTCTTCTTCTGAAAGCTTCGCTCTTACATATTCTTTTTGCTCTTCCCATTTCTCATTGACCATAGATGTCCTTTTTTTATGCCTAAAATTATGAATAGATTTAATTGAAATAGAAGTGTTTCAATTGTTGTTCGGAGCGAAGGCTGGAGCCGTGCCCGTGGAAAGCGTCCGCCGTAGCGGAGAAAAATGACTACGAAGTAGACTAAAAAAACAAAGCCTCGAAGATTTTACTAATCGTAAAATTTTCGAGGCTTTTCATTTTTGAGGTGAGTTGTTTTGTCCCAGCCTCGACGGTTTGGCAGGTAAATAAATATTATTTTTCTGGATAATCTACATGTAATGGTGGTGGAACTAACCAACCTTTAGTCTTATTAAGACGTAAAAGTTTTGCGCCAAGCAGCGCTTTACTTGTATGGAATTGACCGTACATTAATGCAACATCTTCTCTAGTAGACATGCCCATTGCTTGACTACATGCTACTAATCCAGCAGCAAGGTCTACTGATAGTGCAGCACTAATTTCAGGATCATTAAATTTTGCTCCAGGAGGAATGTCTTCAATTCTTGCTACCGGACGCTCAGGTGGTGCAGGAGGTAATCCAACTCCGTTAGTTTTTAATATCTTTTCTAACGGTTTCACTTCGTCTCTTAAGACTTGGATGATATCTTCAATGACTTTTCTCAAATCTTCATCACCAGCGTGATTATAAAATGTTTGATATCCAGCGATTAAGCCGTTATTTGTAGCTAAATTTGTCCAGACACTAAACACTTCACCATAATGTAATGGTTCATCTTTAGGATTTCCACCTAATATACCCATACTTGCACTTCCTTCCTTTTTTTCGCTAATTTCAAACAAGGATAGTATGGGTAAAATCAGAAATATAATTCAAAAAAAACAAATTTATTGAACAATATGAGGTTGTGTAACGTTTCCCTATAAATGTTTATGCATGACATGGGAGGGCTGTCATTACTGAGCTGAAACGAATTGTAGTCTCAAAAATGCTTAAAGCCCCTGTAAAAGGTATAGGAATTCCAATCAAAGGGACTCCGCAAGGAGGATTCTTTCACCTCTCCTGTCCAATATTGTACTAAATGATTTAGATTGGTGGATTATAATGGGGGCGATTGTTCAATAGAGCAGTTGCTTTTTACTAATGAAGCAGGTTTCTTCAATAAGCATAGATGGATTTTCGTTAATTTTAAATGGTAAATTTATAAATATTTGGAACATATAATTGTTTCAATCGTATTAAAGTAAATGGGTAGTTTAGTTCGATTTAAATAAGGGGTGTTTAAAAAATGACTATATTTAGAAATAAGTATTTTGCAGGAGTTTTATGGATTTTAGTTATCGTTTTATTTGGTGTCGCTTTTTTAACGATTTCATCGAGTTATTTCAATACTAAACAAATAAATTTTGCTAGTACTCGCTGCTATGAAAAGGGTGGAAAAGTTATATTAGAAATCCATAATAATTTCACAAGTGAATACTCTTTCGAGTGTAAAAAATAAAAAACTTTGTGTTTGAGGAATTAAAGTTAAATGACTTCCTGGTTTCTTATTAAGCTAACGGAGGGAGATTGTTCAATTAGAGCAATCACTTCTTGTGCTAACGGAGCAGAATAGCTTTGTAAGAATGATATATAAATCGACTGGTGAATAAAGCGTTTTATATAAACAAAGAGAACGGCGGGGTTCAAAATGAAATCAATTTTAGTTATGGGTAATGTTATATCTAGTGGTTTTGTTGCATTATTTATTTCTTGTTTTTTGCAGAAGGGGCATTAGGTGAGGTTGATGCTTTGACACCAGAATTCTTTTTAATCATACTAATATGGGCTTTTGGGTACTATTGATGTGGAGATTTATTTCCAAAGACAAATTGGAAAATGCTTCTAATATTAAAATTATATTGAGTAATTCTCTGCTTTGGTTAACTATCCCTATCGGTTTAAAGATTGCGTTTCAATTTATATAAGAAGATTGGAAAAAATATAAAAAATTAAGTTGTTTTCTCATTAAAGTAACGGGTGCTTTAGTAGAAAATCTTTGAGCTGTCAGACGGCTCTTTTTTCTTATTCAACTAAAAGACCAGGTTAGTTCAATAATGGTATTGTTAAAGAACAATAGAAAGAATGGAGTGAACGACGATAGATTTAGATCAATATTTAAATAATGCTTTTCCAGGACTTACTTTGGCACCTAGTCTTTATCAATTTAAAGATGATGGTAGCCTGAATCTCGAAATGTTTGACTGCGTATACAATCAAGCATTGTCTATTTTTAACGAACTTTTCTCTGATTTGGATGAAATTTTTCTAGTTACGAATGTTTATCAGCACAGGTCTGATGAAATTAAGAAAAAGCGAATAAAGGTTTTTAATCGCTTTTTAAAAAATAAAGATTTAAAACTCCATTTAAGACAAGAAACTTTGCCATATGTATTTGATGATGAAGAAGCAGTCGATTATTATACTTCTCGATTTTCCTTAAAGTGCTGCAAACACGATTTTAAATACCCATTACTTATTAAAGCAGCGTGCAATGAGGATTTCCCCTTAAAACCAAAATTCGGTCCAGTTTCAAACTATCCAGATGTGTTTTTTATAAATATCACTAAAAATGTGATTTTTTTTATTTATGATGATAGAGGATGCGAGGTCATCGCAACTAATAATGAAACCATATATCCTTTATATGAAAAATACGGTGATTGGATTGATGAGTACTCACGAGAAGAGATTGTTAAACGTTTTAAATAAGGGTGTCATTATATAATTCTCACTTCTATATTAACACTTGTCCTAAGAAAAAGGTTTATACGTCTTGTTAAACTCCCATGAAAGAACGTGAAAATCTTTCATTTTCTGTGGTGTAGTGTTGATTTTGCGCTACATGGATGGCTAACGGGTTGTTTTCGTTGAATAATCCATAAAAAAGAAGGCCACTCCGTGAGGGGGGTTTTTTTGTATTTGTAATTCGTCATTTGAAACGCATAGCAGTGTTCTGTGCTGCTATACAATTGATTAAAAGAACGTGATAGTCGTACACAAATAAAATGTAGGCCAAATATAGGGAACTGGCTGGAATGGTAGAGAGGGGATAGAAGATGGCTCTTTTTGAAATACAAGGAGATAAGAAAAGGGGGTTATACCAAAAATCATTTTCAATGACTTTAGAATAACTCCGAATTTTTACTGGTTAATGTTGTGGAAAATATTCTTGACCGTTTATCGTTAATTTAGAAGCTGAGATAAGAATTTCTTCATTTGCTTTAATATATGGGTCTAGAATTTTGTGAAAAGCATCCCATTTTTCTTCTGCTTTTTCAAGCTCCTCTTTTTTATTAAGTGCTAAGCTTTCTTCATAAAGCTGTTTTAATTGCTTGCTATCGGCTTCACTCACTTCGAAATCAAAGTCAGCCATGTATTCCTCAAAAGTGGAAGGCTTATAGAACTGATCAAGGATTTCATAGAATTCATTCCATTTACCACGCGGTTTTATGTTATTGTTTATTGCCCTAGCGCATGCACAGCTCTTTCTTTTCTCTACTGAACGACAAGTTACAATGATGGACAAAATAACGGTGTTATTTTGTCAAATTTTTGTTGATGGACGTGCCTTCCCTTTATAGCGTAATGCAGTGAAAAGGGATGAATGGTCCTGCTGAGACCTTTTTGAGGAAACGTTCCTCCTTAAAGTAAGGATTGATTATACGAGCCCTTCTACTTAACAAGTTGCAATGAAGAATAAAATTATACAGATTGAGCGTGTCTCAACAAGAGAGGGCGAGGAAGTCAGTAACGACATGGTTTGCCCTCCACAATTTGACAACCGATTATCGAAGTCGTTTTATCTCTTTCTTGTTAAATAGCTTCACAGGTTGCTAGTATGAAAGACTTTGTAACGGCTAAATGTAATCTTCAATAGTACTCGGGATAAATTCATCAATCGTGGAAGTCAAAGTATAAAAGTGATAACCATGAACAATAGTGCAATGTGAGCAGCGTTAGACAACTGACTTTTAGGATAAATGGAAAATCAAATCCAAATAAATTGAATTTGATGTATTATTAACGGAGTAGATTAATTCTAGAAAAAATTTATATTCATTAGGGAGAAATGTTCATTAATAATCCCTAGTTGAAAAGAAAGGAAGTAGATCGATGAAACAAATCATTGCTCTTGGTGGTGGTGGGTTTTCTATGGAGCCAGATAATCCTTTGTTGGATAGATATATCCTAAATCAATCTGGGAAATCAAATCCAAAAATTTGTTTTATTGCAACAGCAAGTGGAGATTCGGAAAATTATATTTCTCGATATTATCAATTCTTTGAAAACCAGCATTGTCAGCCTTCTCACTTATCATTATTTAACCCACCTACAAGAGACGTAGAAAGCTTTTTACTAGAAAAAGATATTATTTATGTTGGTGGTGGTAATACCAAGAATTTATTAGTTCTATGGAAGGAATGGGGATTAGATGTCATTCTAAGAAAGGCTTGGGAGCAAGGAATTATACTAGCAGGTATTAGTGCTGGTTCCATTTGTTGGTTTGAAGAAGGGGTTACCGATTCTTATGGAGATGGACTAGAACCATTAAAGTGTTTAGGATTTCTAAAAGGTAGTAATTGTCCCCACTATGATGGAGAATCCGATAGAAGACCTACTTATCAAAAACTTATCTCCACTAATAAAATAAAACCTGGATTTGCAACAGATGATGGAGTTGCTATTCATTTCATTGACCAAGAAATCAGTAATATTGTTAGTTCAAGACCTAGAGCGAAGGCATATAAAGTGAATAACGATGAGAAAATTATAGAGATAGCACTTGAAACGAAATATTTAGGTTAATACGAAAAATAGTACATACTAGTCTTATTAAACAAACAAGGGCTTAGTAGAATAGACCATAATGAGACCACTCCGTGACAAGTGATTTTATTTATGTTGTCTAATTGTATGTGTATCAGCTGTGTAGGACAAATGTTAGTGCAACGTGATAACATTCCGTAAACGATAGTTCGATGTGAAACAGTGTTTATTAAGGAGCGTATTCAGTATTTTGAATGCGCTTCTTTTTTCAGATGGCGAACAAATAATAATCGCAATAGGTAAGGGAATGGGCAAAAACTAATAGATTCAGCCGATAAGAATCCTTTTCAGAAGGTGATGTATCAAAGTCATTTATTAATCTGAATATGTAAATAGATATCCTATTGCATTACCCAGACTTCAATAACTTGGTCTTTTGTGTAACTTCAACACTTATAAGTTATAGCTCTTTTGAACAACTAGGGCAAAAATAATACTGGCAGCATGAAGTATTACAAGGGATGCCAGTAATTACAAGGAAGATCTTTTGCATTTTATTTTAATCGCAAAAATCAAAATAAGTGCACCATATTTTTTTTATATACAGCAAACTTTGACATAGCACAAGGAATATTATTGCTCTTAAGGGCTGGATTGTCTTGCTTTATCCTTCAGGCTGATATATAAAGAGCCGTTTGTTTGAACCTGCGCAAAATAGATATCTTCAACGGATTGGACATTTTGTTTTTTTAATTTTTTTATAAGCCAATCTTCTGTCAACTCAAGCTCCACAAGGTTTTCGTAAATAAGTTGGCCATCTGAAACCACCTCTGTTGGTAGATAGGTTGGTGGTGAGACATCCGCTTTAACATCCTGTTTCGTTGCAACTTGTTCAGAGGTTTTTTGTAATACACTTAGCGCACCGTTTGTTTCAAGGATTGCATATTGTACATCTTGAACGGAAAAAATAGATCGCTCTCGTAGCATCATTGTTAGCTCATCCATATGCAACCGATTTTTCTTTAGCCCAGATTCCAAAATAAGACCATTTTGAATAACAATAGTTGGCTTATCATCTATCAGGACACGAGCTTTTTTAGATTTTATGGTAAGGATGGTCATTAAATAGGTTAAAACGCCCCACCAAATGAGCGCGATGAGTGCATCTAAAAAAGGTGTTTGAGCCTGTGATGCAATTTGGGCAGCGATGGAGCCAAATGAAATACCTGTTGTATAGTGGAAAAAAGTAAGTTGGCCAAGTTGTTTTTTTCCGAGGATTCTAGTTAAAATAAGTAGCACAAAAAAAGAAATGATGACTCTAAGTGTCATTTCCCAAAATTGAGCGTGAATAAAGTCTCCCATACATCAATCAACTCCTAAACTGCTGTCAAAAAATAGCTTGTGCAGAAAGCTCAATAGTATGCGACAATCACCAACAAAAAAAGTAATAAAAAGCTTGATGAAAAGCATGAAAAGTCAAATTTGTTTCTACGTAAGGGAGCCAAAAAGAAGTATATAAAGAAGTCCCTCCTAAAGTAGAATACTCGCTAACACCAGAAAGGAAAAGCTTTATCCCAGTACTGGACATTATAGGAGAGTGGGCAAAAACTATATGAATAAGAAACAAAAGGAACAAAAATCCGCCACACCAAATAATCATAATAACGGCTAGAATGATGAATGATTTCTTCAAGAAAAGGGCGCTTTACTTGAATTAAGTAGGCATTCATTCGTTTGGTTGGTACTATTCAGCAGCGAGAAAATAACAAACAGATAGCTAATGGCTCATTTTTTTCTTATGGAATCCATATTTCGATGAATATCTACATGTTTATAATCTACTATAAATATTGAAGAAGATATGGATAGGAGAGAAATAAAAGTGAAAAAAATGACTGACGTTCCCAATACAGAAATTATTAACCCGAAAATTCTATACTACGGAACTCCTGTGATTTTATTAAATTCGCTAAATGAGGATGGAACAGTAAATATTAGCCCCCTGTCATCATCATGGGCATTAGGGGATTGTATTATATTGGGCGTTGGACTTGGGGGAAAAGCGATTGAAAATTTAGCGCGACATCCTGAATGTGTGATCAATATTCCGAGTCCTTCATTATGGGAGAATGTTGAAAAATTAGCTCCTTTTACAGGGAAAAATCCCGTTCCAGAATATAAGAAGAACAATGGATTTACATTTGAAAAAGAAAAATATGATGTTAGTTCATTAACACCTGCTTTGTCTAAAACAGTAAAACCTACACGTATTATAGAGTGTCCAATACAAGTTGAGGCAAGGGTTCATCACATACGAATTCCTGATTATTCTTCAGATTTTGCAATTGTTGAGACGCAAGCTATACATGTACATGCCCATCAGGAAATCATTATTGGAGAAAATCATATTGACCCAAATAAATGGAGCCCACTTATTTATAATTTTCGTCATTATTTCGGTCTTGGTAATCAGTTAGGAAAAACTTTTAGATCCGAGATATAGAAATTTTATCTTTTATAGTCGTACTTATATTATACACGATGACCAGGTTCAATTAATTTTGAGCCTGGTCTTATTTCGTTTATTTTGAAAAATATTATCAATGTTTCAGTCGAATGATTGATGTAAAAGTGACTGAATTTTACTATATTATTTCATAAATACATATGAATAGGAGCATGTTTAAATGATAAAAGGTTTATACGAAGCACATTTACCAGTCAGTAATTTAGAAAACGCTATTGCATTTTATAAAAAGTTAGGGTTAAAACTGGCATCTAAAAAAGGAAAAGTGGCTTTCTTTTGGATCGTGAAAGGCGAAAGCTGGTTGGGTTTATGGGAAAGTGAGACTGTTCAATTACCATATCATCCATCTATCCGACATTTAGCGTTTAAAATTGATGAAGAAGATTTTAAGCATGCGAAAAAATGGTTGAAATCGATTGGAATCGAAATTCGCACAGAATTTGCCCTTACTTCCGACCAGCAACCCCTGGTATTATCAAACTATCCTCATGCACATGCTGCACTCTATTTCTCAGACCCAGACGGTAATTCATTAGAATTCATCACACCCTTAAGATTAGATGATGTTGAGGATTTTAATGAGATGTCTCTTGAAGAGTGGAGAAAACGGTAATTATTTGTACGGGCTGTACCAAACAAGTAACGCTCTTTTTGCTGAACTTATATTGTACTAACGATGCAGATTAGTTAAACAAGTAATAAATTGAAAAGAAGAAATAATGAAAAAAAGCATTCAGGGAACTGTCCCTTGAATGCTTTCTCTTCTAATATTTAGAGTGAATTTCCAGTACATCTGTTAGCTGGGCTTTAATACCAGGGGATAGATGCCCGATTTTGTCCGTTTATTAGACGCCCATTTTTCTACGGGTATTGCTTGTTTTTTTCGCTTGCTGGCTTTTCATTTTTTTAGTTGAAAGGTCGGCATTCTTTTTTCCATTATTAGTAGATGATTGGTTCTTTTTGTTTTCAAGCTGCTTTTTCACTGCCTCTTGCAAGCTGATTTTCTTTTTTGGTGCTTCGGATTGATTATTCTCAGTCATAGGAAATTCCTCCTTTTTGAACATGTTAGTCCAGTATAATCTATTTTCACTTATTTGTGAAACATTGCCCTTAAAATAACGGGAGCTTCGTTGAATAAGCCCATCGACCGCTCGGATAAGGTGGAAGAATCGCTCAGGTAAGCCCAACCATCGCTCGGGTCAGCAGCAGAACCGCTCAGTTAAGCCCATCCATCGCTCGGGTCAGGAGCAGAACCGCTCAGTTAAGCCCAACCATCGCTCGGGTAGGTCGAAGAAACGCTCAGGTAAGCCCATCCTTCGCTCGGGTAGGTCGAAGAAACGCTCAGGTAAGCCCATCCTTCGCTCGGGTAGGTCGAAGAAACGCTCAGGTAAGCCAGTCTATCGCTCGGGTCAGGAGCAGAAACGCTCAGGTAAGCCCATCGACCGCTCTGATAAGGTGGAAGAAACGCTCAGGTAAGCCCATCCATCGCTCGGGTAGGTCGAAGAACCGCTCAGGTAAGCCCAACCATCGCTCGGGTCAGGAGCAGAACCGCTCAGGTAAGCCCAACCACCGCTCGGGTAGGTCGAAGAAACGCTCAGTTAAGCCCATCCATCGCTCGGGTAGGTCGAAGAAACGCTCAGGTAAGCCCAACCACCGCTCGGGTAGGTCGAAGAAACGCTCAGGTAAGCCCAACCATCGCTCGGGTAGGTCGAAGAAACGCTCAGGTAAGCCAGTCTACCGCTCGGGTCAGGAGCAGAAACGCTCAGTTAAGCCCAACCATCACTCGGGCGGTCAGGCAAAAGCTTGATTTTTCCAACGCGCCAGTAGGATTGGCCCAAATTTTTTGGATTTTTATGTTGTAAAAGTGCCAAGGAGATATTTTATTTTATCATTTGTAGCGCTTATTCAGTTTTTCTTGGTGAGTACTAAAAATTTCCTCAAGCGAAATGTCATATTTATTGGCAATAACAATTATATTTCCTAAAACATCGCCAAGTTCTTCTACTAATTCTTGCTTATTTTCTTCGTAGGAACCCACCTTTTCATCAGGACGGTCTCTTCCAATTTCAAGCGCTCGTATGGCACGCGCTACTTCACCAGTTTCTTCTGCTAAAAAGCCTATCCGTGTAAAAATATTTAAGTCAGACCAACCACGTGTTTCATAATATTCTTTTACCCACAGTTGAAATTCATTTAATTCCATATTTTCAAGCCCCATTTCTTTCCTGTATAAATTAAATTATACTATAAAAGAATAGTGCATAATATGGAGGGAAGTAACATGAAGAGCATTGCGGTTTTTTGTGGTTCAAGCATCGGAGCTTCTGAAGCTTACCGAGAAGGAGCCATACTCTTAGGGAGAGAATTAGCTAAACGAAATATTACATTAATTTACGGTGGAGCAAGTGTGGGTGTAATGGGAACGGTAGCAGACACTGTCCTTCAAGAAGGGGGTAAAGTCATTGGTGTTATACCAACTTTACTTGAGGACCGAGAAATTTCTCATAAACATTTAACAGAGTTGATTGTTGTAAATTCTATGCATGAGCGTAAAAGTAAAATGATGGAGCTAGCTGATGGATTTATAGCTTTACCTGGAGGCCCGGGTACATTAGAAGAGTTTTTTGAAGTGTTCACGTGGAACCAAATTGGCTTGATTCAAAAACCTTGTGGAATTTTAAACATCAGTCATTATTATGATTTACTTATTGCATTATTTGATCATATGCAAGACGAACATTTTCTACAAACACAGTATCGGGAGGCACTTTTAGTAGACAGTGACGTAACTCGGCTCTTAGAAAAATGTTTAGCTTATGTGCCTCCTGCAATTAAAACATATCAACATAATTAATGTTTTGGTTGAACTTACGCTTTGTTTTGAAGCAATTAATGAAGCAAGTCTAACCACTCATTTCTTTACCAATTTTTCACCTTAATCAGCTATTACTTCACCTTATTTAATCATTTCAAAAAGGTGAAGTAATAGCTGTAGTTATAGTAGCTGTGTCAGGAGGGAAACTTACAGTATCATCAGATAAGTTCGTTCCAAGTATAAATAATACAAGGACATTCCTGTACGCTGCCGTTTCTATTAAATCTGAATCTTCTGCCACGAATTTTGATGTTTTAATCCTATCAATTGTATTGTAAACTCAACATCAGCACTTTGATAATTGCCAGTTGGTGCTTCATATAAATCGATCATTGAATATGTACCTGTAAAATAGCTTAACTCATTTCCTAACACTTAGGACCGCCAAACCTATAGAGTGAAATTCAGTTAATTGATATTTTGTATGTCTCATTAAGAAGTATTGTACCGTTTATTTTAACGACACATTTTAAACTTAATAAACCACCAATTTTTACTCTTACAGTAGATATAGTGCCATTATCTTCTGTAATTTCACCCTTTAATGTTACATAGGGGAAGATTTGTTTGAACCCATTTGCTCTACTTTTCATATCCACTACTTCATTATTAATGTAAAGAACTTCTTCCGTCATTGCATTTACAATTCGAATGACATGTCCTTTATATTCTATTTGCCATACTTTAAATACTTCTTTTTCTAAATCCTCTTTTGTATTCTTCAACTCTTCTCTTAGCTCATCACGCAAATTTTTAAACAAGTTAATTCCTCCATTATAGTTTTTGAATTTATTTAGTCTTTGTCTTGCCTCTTTTTAATAGCCTGTGAATATTATTGCTTCTGCAATTGCATCCATTCCCAACGCCTGGAGCAGATTCTAATTTCATTTTATAGAAAATAATTACATTAGTACAATGAAAAACAGACAATTGTCAAAAATTAATCTGTTCATCTCATTCTTAGGAAAGCGATGCAATGTGAGGATGAATGAAGCGTTTAAAGTAAATTCACGGTAAGTAACAAGTTATTTAGGTAAATGGGCAATTAAATCCAACTACTTAATAATAGGATATTATTAAATTAAGTTCGAAGATTAGTGGAGAAGGATCTGCGGAGTAAAGTTTTTGACCTAACGCTTTGATTGTTAATAGTTCAATTCAATAAAGGAGGATATTATGGATTATTTTAAAAGTAAGGCATTTGAGAAACATAGAAAAAATACATATAGCTTATTAGAACAAATACCCTATGCTAATAGCCCAGTTGGTTGGACTTTTAAGGGTAATTTTAGCATTGGAGGATTTGAATACTTTGGGTTCGATGAATCATCCGATTTATTACTTGTTGTATCTAGTAATGGTAGAGGAATAATAGATTTAGCAAAAGCAGAAAAAATTGCTCGTGATGACACAGATGATTTTGACTTAGATGAAACGTTGTTAATTTGTGAAGGCTTCGACGTTTTAAAAGATAAATCGATTAAATTGGCAAGCAAATACGGTGGTAGCATTCTGCCAATCCGCAATAAATTCGGGGAATGTTTACGAAGAGTATCTCCTCTTTTCCCTTGTGAAGACATAATTTATGAGCCTGCATTGGAGGACTGTTTTGTTGAAGGACAAAATATAAGCTGTGTTCGCATTTATAGAGGTTTTTTATATTGCTATGGCTTTTCATATAGTGGCAATTATTTTGTAATTGCAGATGACGGCGGTATTTTATTTTGGGAGAGACATTAACTGCGTAATTACCAGCTTAATAAAAATGGAATTCTAGAGCGGTTGTTAAAATCATGGGTAGTTAGAAGATTGTACTTTGAATAGGGTTTATTTGAAAAAAACAGATACCTTTCCTTTGGTGGGTATTGAAATTCGTCATATTCAAAAGCCAAATTGGTACGGCGAAGATCGTTGATTTGATGCAGTAGCTGTTGAAGGATTTGAAAAGGCGGATCATTTTAGAAATTCAAATGAGCAAGCCTTCTAGAAATGCTGTGTATGGAAGTGCAAATGGAAAAAGTTATCCAAACAACTATCGTATAAGGTATTATTATATGAGTAAAGTAGGTACGTGAAATCAGTTGTTATTTTAATAGTAACGAAAATGGGGTGAGGAAGTTGAACAAAGTTTCGTATTTTATCGTCAATTCTTTTACTACAGAACTTTACAAGGGAAATCCCGCTGCAGTATGTTTACTGGATGCAACAATTCCTGAGTTGACTATGCAGAAAATTGCTCAGGAGATACCTGTACCAACAACAGCTTTTATCCAAAAGAAAGATCATGACTTTTTTCTGAGGTGGTTTACGCCAGTAATGGAAATACCGATTTGTGGGCATGGAACAATCGCTAGTGCTTTTCTGCTCTGGCAACAAGGGGTTATACCAGTAGATCGCTCTATTACATTCCAGACGATAAGCGGTCCTTTGCAAGCTAGCTGGAATAATGAAATGGTTGAAATAACCATTAAGAAGTATCCGTTAGAAGAGATTGAATGCCCCTCAGAGCTTGAAGATTGGCTCGGGACGAAACCTATATATGTAGGGAAAACAGACTTAGATTATATCGTGGAACTAAGTCATGAAGAATATATTGCAGAATTTGAACCTGATTTTACTGCAATGAACCACTTCCCAGTACGTGGCGTCTGTATTACGAGTAGGTCTAAGAATGAGGGAATCGACATCGTCTCTAGATTTTTTTCACCAGCACAGGGTATTGATGAAGACCATGTAAATGGTTCTAGTCATGGTGCGTTAGGACCTTACTGGTGTGAAAAATTATCAAAAGAACGTATTGTTAGCAAACAGCTTTCAAAACGTGGTGGGGTATTATTTGTGACACCCAAAGTAAATGATGTTGCGATTGCAGGTCCAGCAGTTCAGATATTACGGGGTGAACTATTGATTTAAATCTTTCTTAATTTTAAATAAAAATTAACCGATAAACCCTTATTTATTAAAGTTTATCGGTTATATCAACTGAAGTGAAGATACCTTATCTGAATGTGATTCTTCCAAAATTCCTCGTAGGTGCTAATGGCAATATAAATTACTGAATTACTATTTGAAATACCAATTTTGAGCATTTTGATATAGTATTTTCGCTGCTGCTTGTTCATCAAAATGATGTTCAATTAAATCAATGTCCGAAAATTGAAATGGTCTTTTTGCTCTGGTAGATGGTAAATCTGTTCCAAACATTAATGCATCTGGATTAATGGCATAAATCTCTTTCATCGCATGGGCAGGATCAAAATCAATGCGTCCAAATCCTGTGGCTTTTACACGCACACCACTCTCAACTAATGCAAGTAAGTTAGGCAAACCTACTTTTGATAATCCTAAGTGATCAATAGACACTGCTGGAAGTTGTTTAATAATGGGTGCAATTGCAGGCAAATCTTTGGCATTGATATATAGCTCGGTATGCCAATTTGCTATTTCATACACACGTTTTGCAAAGGAATCTAAACGTGTCACATCTTCAGAGCCACCACGATTTACATTGAAACGAAGTGCTCGAACCCCTTTTTGATGTAAATCTAAGATTACTTCATCGGTTGTGTCGAATGGAAGCTGTGTAACGCCAACAAAATATTTTCCTAGTTTTTGCATTGCATCAATTAAATACGATTGGTCAAATTTTTGAAAAGAACCTGAAACGATGGCTCCGCCAACTACATCAACAGAATTTACAGTTCGTAAGTAATCGTCTGCAGTAAACGGCTCAGGCATAAACCCTTGATTTTCGTATAAAGGGAAGGCCGGATTAATAATATGCAAATGGGCATCAAAAATTTTCATTATTTCACCTCATTTTTTTGTTGGCTTGATTATAAATCTAATTCCTTTATAAGAATAATCAAATTATTTTATAAAACAGTATAAGTAGAACTTATGACGTTATTTCGAAAAAGGCAGGTTTAAAAAGGACTGTTGATAGACACCATAATGCGTAACCTCGTCGATTCTTCGTAAGCAACGATTGCTTGTGTTGCGCCTACATGATGGATGTGCTCTGCCACAGAATAAAGCTAAAGAGAAAAGGCGGTGGCCATAATGAGGTGCTGGCTCTTGTTAATTTGCATTGTGCACAAGACATGAATAGAAAGATAATTATTTCTCATCTGTACACTTAATATAGTATTATGAACTAGTATGAAGGAGCGTGAAAATATGAAATTTATTAAATTTCTACTTATATTGTTTGTTTTCATCGGTTTAATTGGTTATGGTGTGTATCATTATGGTACTAAGTTTGCATCTGATAAAATAGTGGAGACGATATCGACGGAATTAGAGAACAACGGACAAATGGAAGAAATAAAGAACACGATTGAAAGTGACCCAGAGTTAAAATCATTTATGGAAGAAGCGAAAACAGTAGATAGTAGTACATTGCCGTTTACGACAAAAGAAGAAGCCACTAAGGTAATCATTCAAAAAGTGGGTATCTCAGAGCTTAATGATATTCGCGTACAATTACAAAACGGCTCCATGACAAAAGAAGAGGCTCTTCAAGAATTCCAAGGAAAATTGACAGAAGAGGAAATAGCAGCGTTAAAAGTCATTGTTTATAAAGAGTTATATCAATAAACCGTTTTGTGCGCCATACAAAAAGAATTTATGTTGTTAGAAAAATATTGAGTCAGTTCAAGGACATGCTATAGCAGCATGTCCTATTTTTATGTCCTAAAAGTTTAAAAAAATCGGTAAACCTTGTCCCTGATTGTAGATACCAACTGTATATAAGTGAATAAAGGCCTAAGTTTTGTCAAAAGGAAGAGTTGCTACAGGATTGAGTAGCTGAAGTGGCTGAAGTCTTCGATAGTGGTATGTAGCACAAATCAAAAGGATTATTCTCGGGTCAATGCAATTGCTAATCGAAGCTCGTTAAACCACAAAACGGAGGGCAATAAGGGGGATGCATATGGCTATAGTTAGAGTGCAAAAGAAGGAAAATTATGTTGTATTAGACAAAGGATTTTTAAATGACAATCGTTTAAGCTGGAAAGCAAAAGGTTTGCTGGCCTATATGCTGTCATTGCCAAATGATTGGTCATTTTGTCTTGCAGATTTAGCAACTCGTAGCAACTGTGGACGTGATGCAACAGGTAATATTGTGAAGGAGCTAATGAAAGCTGGCTATATTCATAAGGAACAGGGAAGAACAAATCGTGGAATGTTTGGCAAAACGGACCTGTTAGTGTTTGAAGTACCACAGTTGACACCGTCTACTGAAAAGCCGTTAACGGACAATCCATCACCGGAAACACCACAAACGGAAAAACCATCACTACTAATTACTAATTCACTAAATAATCATTTACTAAATAATAATAATAATGATGCTCCTCATCCCATTGTAGGGAATCCGTCAAAACGCCAAACGGCATGTCAATTTTATGAGCAAAATGGCTTTGGCTCTCTTGTTTGTCATGTAGCGGACAAAATAGATCGATGGTCGGATGAACTATCGGAAGAACTGGTTATTCATGCCATGAAACTAGCTGTTGAAAACAATGTACTTCGTTGGAATTACGTTGAAAAAATTCTACTAGATTGGCGCAACAAGGGGTTAACAACCATTGTAGATGTGGCAGCGGATCGCCAACGATTTGCAGCTCGAAAGCAACATCCTAATGTTAAGCGAGATTCGCAACAAGGTCGTCATGAACTTATTCCTGCATGGTTCCACCAACGACATGAAGACAACACCCAGGTACAAGCTGAACAAGCTATTAACTTTGAAGCTGAACGTAAAAAAATCTTGGCAAAATTAAGCAAGGTGCCAGATAGTTGAAGGAGACAATCGAATAAGGCTATTAAAGCGTTTTATACCATAATGGTTGATCCACATTAAAATAGTCATGATCCGCTAAAATGAGATGGATTCTTTCTAATGCATCATCAAAAGATGGTTCATCATATTTTTTCGTCCACACAATCGTCGAGACGATATTCATTGCTGCATAAAGGGCATATATTCGCCAAAATGTATCGTCTGGAGGTGCTGTAAAATACCATTTATTTGTCCAATACAAAATGGGATGCTATGTCTTCTGCTAAATAAGGACAGATTATAAAAATCATGATAGGGGTCTCCAAAATCATAGCTATTAAAATCAATTACGCCATTGAACGTGTTATTTTGAACGATGATATGACCTAGATGAAAATCATCATGGAGTAAGGTTATAGGTCGATCTTTAAGAAGATGAAAATTGTTTTCAATAAAGTTGAGTATTTTATGCTCTTTTGGCACTTGATAGCTACCTTTTTTATAGTCATTTAAATAAAAGCTGAATTTCTTTCTTTGAGCTTCTTCCCAGTGCATCGTTTGTGGGACATGGGCATGTAGTTGATGAATTTTTCTTAATTCTTTCCCAGCAGCAAGGCCTAAATTAAATTGTCCCACATCAGAAAGGTTCAAAATGATTTCATCGGCAGGGTATCCTTCAATATAGCTTAATACCATGACCGAAAGATTGGCCTCACTCAATAAAGTACATTCTATGGCTTTATGTGTTTGTACACCTTGTTTTTCTAATGCTTGAAGCAATGAAAATTCGATGGTTCGTTTTTCGTGATATTGTATGTCAGATAATCGTATAAAGTAATGATTTTGGCCGACGGTAACTATGTATTTTTTATCTGGTGAGTATCCTTTTTCGATTTTTTTTATAGAAGAATACCCTTTAAGGCTCGCTATGTGGTCTATTACATCTTCAATTAACAAAGTCAATCCACCTCTCTCGCAACAAGTAAGAATGAAGATAATACTATACGGGCGTATGATTGTCAATAATCTTCTTAGTAAGTAAATATTGTATAATTACTTTGTGTAATATATTAATAGCAAGGAAAGGGAGAAAGCATCATGTTGAAATTCATCGGTTCAGGGAGTGCATTTAATACGAAATTAGGCAATAATTCAGCGTATTATAAAGTAGCCAATCAGATGTTACTGATTGATTGTGGCAGCAATATTTTTCATCGAATCAAGGAAAATCAAATACTGGAAGGGATCGAACACATCCATGTATTGGTGACGCATACGCATGCAGACCATGTAGGAAGCCTGGCTGATTTAATTTTTTATACGTACTATTTACATGGAGAATTTGCAACATCAAAAGTAACTGTTTATTACGTACATGATGTAAAAATGGAAGAGCTGTTGATAATTAACGGCGTTATGCCACAAACGCATTGTTTAACAAAACAACTGCATGCCGACACACAGTACACACTGCCTTTCTGTAAAGTACGATTTGAGAAATCAAGTCATGTTGAGGAGCTACCATGTTATTCGATTGAGTTACATATTAATAATAGCGTTATTTATTACACCGGAGATACCAATAGCCTAAAATCATCCTTAACGAATGAGCACTATGATTACGTATTTGTAGATACTTGCCAAGCTGATTATGAAGGCAATGTTCATTTGTCACTGCGAAAACTTAGTGAATTAGTTGATCCTAATTTCCGTGCTAAATTTTGGTGTATGCATTTAGATGAAGGTTTTGACCGCCAAGAAGCGCAATCGTTAGGATTTAATGTTGTGATCAATGAGTTTTAAGCTGAAATCAACATCAATTTTTTATTAGATCTTACTGGCGAAAGAAGCTTTTTTAATCCTTTGCTGCATACAATCAACAGTTTCAAGAGTGGAATATAATCATTCAATTAGAGGTAGATGTCAAAATTAAATTGAATTGTGATTAGAAAGGAGCGGGGAACAATGGGGTTATTATTTGCTATTATGGGATTGTTAGTTTTAGTAGTAGTGATCAGTGATTTAAAAAAGAAATTGCATAAGCATGATAATTCACTTGATCGTCGTACAAACCAGTCATCTTGTTAGGATGATAGGCACATTAGTGTTTATAAGAATTCAATCTCAGTAATTGCAACAGATTCGGGTCTTCTTACATTCATTTTCTTATCAACACTCATTTTACTCACTAACATTCCAACTAGCTTTTTCTTTTCGTATACTTCTAATAGTATCCAGGTATCATATAGCTTTTTTAAAGATAACGCTAATTGTTCTTTACTCTTATTGGCTTGTTCATTCTGAGTTAATTTTGATAACTCTTGCTTTACCCGTTCTTCATTAGAGTCTTCCTCAAGTTTTCGATTCTTTAAATCGTCATCACTAATTAAATTATTTAGCCAAGCATATTGCCATTTTGAGCGTCTACTTTCAATATCAGATAGTTCTTTCTTTAACATTCTCACTCTGTCTTCCACATTGACAGGAGGGGTATCGGAATTCACTTCATCATTTATCAGCTCATTATAATTCCAATCTTTAATCAAATTTAGAAATTGCACTTCTAAGAAATTTTGAGAAATACCTGGTAAATCACATAATCCGTTTCGTTTACCTACACAGTAATAACTGTGGGTTATATAACCACGAGCTTTCCCAGATGATTGTTTACTTGACATGGAAGAACCACAGCGAGCACATTTAATTACACTCGTAAATATATAAGGACTAGTTGCTTTTCTCGGATGTACTTGTGAACGAGTGGATAGTAAACGCTGGGCTTCTTCAAAATCTTTTTTGTCTATAATAGCAGGTACAACGTTTTCAATTTCAAAGTATTGGTCTTTGTTAACGCGGTAGTTATAACGCATAGTTCCCATGTATATCATATTCATTAATACGTAACGTACGGAGTTAAAATGCCACATAGCACCAGCTTTTGTCTTGATACCTCGTTGGTTTAATATTTTTGCTACTTTTCCAACACCGTATTTTCCCGTTAAATATAAATCAAATAACTCTTTTACTATAATAGCTTCCTTTTCATTAATGACTAAATAGTCGCCATCTTTGTCGAAGCCAAGAGGTGCGATACTTACTGTCCATTTTCCTTCTTTCGCTTTTTGATTCAGGCTTACAGCTGGAATATCAAACACGTATTTTAAGTAAAAAGACAAAGCGTGATTATAGTGAATCTGAGGTGGATGTAGGAAATACACAAGCTAAAACAATTGTGGATGCGCTAATGCCGATTTTATATATTGCAACTTTAATATACATACAAATCTCTGGGGCAATGGAATGGCCTATTATACAGTTAATTCTACTAGCTATTGTTGGTGAACTATTTTTATTAGGATATTGGATCAGTGGTAGAAAAAGTTTATCTAAAAAAAGAAAGAAAGAATTAGAAAAGATGAAGGCTTATGACATATAATCACTAGTAGTTAAAATGACACATTAATATCACTAAACAAATGCCCAGGCACTCAATTCATTTTGAGCCTGGGCTTTTTTGTGTTTATTTTATTTATTTAGGTCAACGGATTTTACATTAAGGGTGTTTTGAGATTGAATAGCCTTTTTATAATTAATATGATTATATATAGCGCCAAATGCCGAAAACAATATGAAAAAGTAACTAATAATACCTGGAACAAAAATAGAAAGCAATAACCACGCCATTAATAATATATACCAAGAGATCACAAATCCTTTACTTCGTTGCCATTTTTTCATTTATGTACATGTCCTTTCAATTACCATTTTAGGAAAGTGTGCGTTAAAAGTACACAACAAAAAACAAACAACTGTGATTAGTTATCTGTCTTTAACAAATTCAAGTAATTCTTCTACTCGCTGTATTTCTAACGCTTCAGCAATTTTTTGGCATATTAGGGTTTAATCCAATTTCATATTGCTTAAAAACGTATTTTATAAGAATAAGAATTGATGGGGTGAAAACATTTCTAAAAAAAGAAAAATAGTTAGAGTGATTAATGAATGTTGTCCGTCGGTGAAAACTATATGCCCTCCTCCAAGCGCCCCTTGTTTGAGTCTTTGTGACTGTTGTGTTTCTCCACTTCAGTCCGTCTTACAACAACTTGTTGGGCAAACTGTAATTCTGGGCACTATTGCAGACGCACCTAATGTACCGCCTCTCTTTTTTTTATACACTATTGTTGAGGTGAATGATTTTTTAGTTACTGTTACAAATGGAACGACAACCTATGTGGTAAATATTTCTGATGTAACAGGGGTAGGTTTTTTCCCACCAGGACCTAATATCAATTTGTTGCCACCTGTTGATTCTGGGTGTGAATGCAATTGTCGCGAACGGCCAATTAGACAATTGCTGAATACACTTATTGGTTCAACAGTAAATCTTTTGGCAGGTAATGGATCTACAGCAGTAGGTTTTAACGTGGAACAAACAGGTCTTGGTATTGTGTTAGGTACTCTACCAATAAGTCCTAATCAACCAATCTTTAGATTTGCAATTTCAACTTGCAAAATTGTAGCTGTAGGGCAGACTAATTGAATAGAGAATGTTGTGAGAAAGTGGATAATAAAAAATAGTGATTTTAACGGTGGCTTACTTGAAGATTATTGAGCTGTTTAGACAGCTCTTTTTTTTATTCAACTAACAAAGCAAATTAGCTAAATAGGAAGGTAATTTGACACATCATTCCGAAGTAAGAAAGAAAGAGTCTGGGGGAGAGAAAGGTGAGCGAAATTAATATAATAAAATTGGAAAATAAGTTAGTGGCATTAATGACAAATAATACTGGGGACTTTCAACCAAATTAAAAACCCTTAAACGAGCAAATATCAAAGCATACCAAAAGGGTTTGTATCAAGAGGATAGGGTAACTTTTTGGATTGAAAAAGATAATAAATTCGTATAGACGGCAATGTTAGAGGAAAAAGTGTTGGAACAAAAGCAGTTACTTGGATTACTGATTACATTTTTAGTTTACCTAATAAGAAGATTAGGATAGAAGCATATACTCGAAGTGACAACATAGCTATGAGAAAAACATTAGCAAATTCGAGGCAGTTATGATAGACAAGGGACTAGAGGATAATTAAAAATCTATTTCTCAGCTCAAAAAACCTCTTTTATTAAAATGAGTAAAAGAACTAGTAAAACGTCTATGCATAGATTTCATTGCTACATATTCTAGCTATATAGAGACCTCTCTATTACTATAAAAAGAAATGAGGGAATTTTTTTGAGTGATCAATTAGATAATCAGATCCAACCTTTTCTTCCTTGTCCTGTATCATCAACTCAACAAACACCATTATTTAGTGCTAATACTCCAGTAATCGCTTCACAGCTTTCCACTCCAATTATTAAAATACCGGTGGTTCTTGCAGAACCAACACTTCAAATTGTTGTGGAGTCAGATATTACGCTTAATCCTGCAGCAACTGAAATCAAAAGAGTGAAAAAAAATGTATTCCTGAATCAAGTGAAACTGGTACCGGTTAAATTTGCACGGATTGCTGGCACTGACTTTTTTAGAGTAACAAGAGCTAAATTATTTGTAGCAGGACATATTCGTAAAAATATAGAATATGCTTCAGCAGAATGTAATGGGGCACTTCGAGATAGAATTGCCGATGTTCCGTTTTCTGGTTTTGCAGACCTCACTTTCCCACAAGAAGCTGGAGGCCCTACTCCGATCTTAGGAATTTCCGAGTTTGCCGAAGTAAACTTCCTTAATGAACATACCCAACTGGATGCTCGATTGGATAAGTTTTTCTTCCAAAATCTCGTGAAATACAATGAACAACCATTTGGCGAGTTAGTAGCTGCAAACTTCTTTGAACTTGATTTTTCACCAACTATGGCAAGACCTGAAGGAACTTTCAGTAAATTGCGTGAAAAAATCGTACTGGATCTTACTGTTAAAGTACTACAAGTTCAACAAATCCGCCTTGCGGCGGGCAGTGTAGTAACGCCTGTTCTTTCAGGACTTACTCCTCCAGTTAGTCCTGCTAATGAATGTCCTACTAATGATTGGTAATCCTAGTTTTTAGAGGCCAGAGCAAATAAAAAGGGCTGTGCAATGCAAAAAATGTATATCAGAAAATAAACAGCCCTGGAATATTTAAGGGACACTGAAAAAATCTGAAATTTGAGTAGGCAGTTGAAAGTTCGTTTGAGTCGAACTTTCAACTGCCTTTTGGCAATAATAAAGAAATTAATTTTGAGTTTGGGCTTTTTTCTTTTTTATGTATGTTTGGTAAATCAAAGTATATTCATATTAAAGAATGTTTTTCATTTACATAGTTAGGTTGATGAGAATGAATCATTGCTATGACATTATCTATAGAAGAAACAGAGAATATAAGGCGTCCAGTGTCGTTTTATAACTGTTTAAAATAACGTGATAGACGGTCCACAATCGATGCACCAGCGTTAGAAAATTGGTTGGAATGGTAAATAGGAGAAACCGCTATGAATTAGCATCATCACTATTTTTTTCCTTCGTTTTTTTTTGTTCAATGGTGTCCATTTGTACAAGCGTTTTCTTTGCTTCTTCATTTCCCTCTTTTGCCAGTTTTTCAAGCAAATCTTTTGGTACAAATCCATCTTTACTCATGTGGTATTCCTCCAATTGTTTTTAGTGTGTTGCGTTAACCAATTGTAGGTTGATGCTAAACACATTCCTTTATACAAACCACATAATGTAAATGGAAATTAATAAAGATTCTCGGTTATACCAATCCATAAATCGGAACATCGTCAGCTTTGCCGATGGATAATCAGTGTTTAATAACAGTAAGAAACTAAAAACTAAAAGGAGAGACTTACGGTTTCTTCTTAAACTATCCAGTTCTTAGTTCAATAATCCCCAAAAAAGAAGACCACTCCGTGATAGGTGGTCTTCTGCATTTGCTATCCGATTAACCCGGGTACCATTGCATAAAACAGAATGTAATTGGCATCATCTCCGTTAAATGTCTGAGAGTGGACTCCTTGATTTAATTCTGACTCACTTATAACGATAGTGCCGAGGTGGTCGTCCTCATCAATGTCCTCATCGAAGAGAGACACTGTTGCTTCTCCGGCGAATTGCATAACTATGTTCAGGTCCAACGTCTGTCCAGTTGTAAAAACTAATCCTAATTTTTAAAACAGGAAAAATTGTTGATTTGAAATAAAGTTAAATCGTTTTGTAAAAGGTACTCAAAATAAACGGTGAAATTTCAGCGGAAATTTGTGTTTGGAGTAACCTTATAAAAGGGTTTTACTACTAGGACCGACTATCAACTTGCTGCTACCTACTGAATATTACGTAATTTTGCAACAAAAAGTAATAATAAAGGCAATAAAATGGTTAGGGTTAATGTAAATAGTGGCCATGTTTCTTCATTATATTTAATTGAGTGAACAATACTTGGATGCATAATTTGGGAAAATGCAATTGAAATCATTCCAAGTGGTAGTATTAGCGGTCGATGATCTTTAATATTGAATATTTGCGCTAAACCCTTTACTGATGCGTAAAAATATACATACGATCTAACAAAAATTGTGAACATCCACAAAAAAGCCATTATTATCTCAATACGTTGTAGAAAATTCCCAATTGAAATATTTTGAGCCAATGCATAGCTAGGGTAAGATTGGTGAGATGTATTTGTTGCCCCAAGTACAAGTACAGAGAGAGTTATAATAACAATTAATACCAAACCTCCTGCTATTGAACCTATATAAAACCCTTTTTGAGCTGGCTTTTGTTCATTAATAGAAGAGGGAAAAATCATCAATAAAACAACCAATGGAAAAGAAAAGGTGCTCATAAAATATAATATACCAACTAGCAGTGACTTTGTTGGTGTATCAAGTATCGGTTGTACATTTTTAACGTCTATTTGTGGAGAAATGCAAATTACAAAAACAACAAATAAGAACAAAAACATAGGGAATAGTATTTCGGCACATCGTGCAAAGACCTCTACCCCTAAATAAGTAGCAAATAAAATAATGATACTAAACAAGATAGCAAATGCAACTTTAGGTGTCTCTGGCATGACTTCAGTATTCATAAAAGTCCCTATGAAAAAAAATAATTCTCCTGCTGAAAGTAAAGGTAGAGAGATAAAACCAACAGAGGTAAATTTACCAATAAATTTTCCTAGTATTTTTTCATTGGCCTCAATAAAGGTTAAATTTGGGGTCCTATTTCCTAAAGAAATGAAAAGCTTTACGAGTAATAAACTTAATATCACCCCTAGTATAGACGAAATCCAAGCATCCTGTTTAACTGCTTTCGCCATCGTTGCAGGAATAATTAATATAGTTGTACCTATTGAAAAGAGAAATACAATTATTGTGAATTGGCGTGCGCTAATAATTTCTTCTTCCATATATGTCACCCTCTTTACTCTCGAAAATTTTTATAGTAGTCATCACTTGGTAATATACGGAATATTGTTTTTCTATTTAGTTTCAATTAAAAGGATATACATATTGATGAAGAAATAATCAAACTAATATACAACAAGACCACTCCTTAAAGGGTGGCCTTATTCATTTCCTGTTTAATTTATAATATATTTTTTAATTATGTGCTTTTATCATTACAATTCAGATTGTAACTTGGACGTTAAATGATAATCATAAATCACGTTTAGCATGGTACATCTGTTGGCCCTCCACAATCTTTGTATCATGTGACTACTCTAAACCGAGTAGGGGCTATTGCACAAAGCTAGGCATTACATGAGGCGGTGCTTGGGTAGGTAGCATTGACCGTCCGCACGCGACTAATTGGTTGTTTTCAACAAACTCTCACTTAATAGGGAATGGATTTAGAATATCAACTACTTTCCTTGTAATTAAGTTAACGACAGCGGCAAATGAAGGTTTATGGATCAATTACGGTTTCTCTTAAAACCCGGTTTATTACCCAACTAGTAAGGGCTATCGTTGAAAGTTAAGTGTAATTAAAACTTAGACGGAATTTAAAATGTTTGAAAAGAATTAGTTGTTATTCAACTTTCAGTGACGTTTTTCACTTAAACTAACGGAAGCTTTACTTGAAGAACATTGAGCTGCTTAAACAGCTCTTTTTTCTTATTGAGCTAACGGAGCAGTTTTGTTAAAAAGATATATACTGAAAAAAAGTCCCTTCAGATAGTTTGAAGGGACTTTCCTATATAGTGTATAACTCTAAAAACAAAATGATTATTTGTATTTTTTGGCTAGAGATTCGCTGCCAATTGCTCCAATGATAGTCATAAAAAACGGTCCAATTTGAAATAACAGAGAATCCTGTAAGAACACAATATTTAAATCAAATAACTTATTACCTATTACAATGAATATCTTAGCTAGTATGATTAAAAACCCAATTATTAGAAGAATATCAAAAATAATTTCCATCTTGGATAGACTAATTTTTGGCTATCTTTTATGAGTTTCTCTTTCAAAGAATTATCCTCCTTTACTAATTCATCAAGAGTAATATCAAATATGTCACTTAACTTAATTAACAATTCAATACTAGGGTAACTTTCTCCACGTTCCCATTTGGAAATAGATTGTCTACTAATATTAAGTTTTTCTCCAAGCTGTTGTTGTGACATATTATGCTTTTGACGTTCTTCTTTTATTTTTGAAGAAAAATACATTTGATCAACACCTATCCACAGTATATTTATTTGCACTAAAAAAATTAACATGCATATAAAAAGAGTATAATAAATATATTGTGAAAATTCAGGTTATTTAATGTGGACATACAGGGGGGATTTTACATGGCGTTAAAAGTAGGAGATATTATTACGTTTGAGAGAACGTTTACGGTAAAAGATGTTGAATTATTTACAAATATTTCATGGGACCAAAGAATTCATCATATAACGCCAGACGAACAAGGGAGACTAGTAGTTCAAGGCTTATTAACAGCCACGCTGCCAACAAAAGTGGGTGGGGAACATAATGTCTTAGCTCGTACGATGAATTTTGAATTTTTACGGCCCGTCTTTACGAGTGATACGATTATTTGTGAAGTGAAAATTGAAAAATATGACAAAAAAGAAAATAATAGAACTGCAATTGTTACAACGTTTTTCTGTAAAAATCAACACGAAAAAGAAGTATTAAAAGGCAATTTTTCTGGTATTATCCTTTAGGTTGATATGGATTTTAAATATAAAAATCTACTATTTTAAATATAAGGAGAGTTGAATATGAAGACATCCACTATTATTTTCTTTGAAAGAAAATTTCCAAGTGCAAATATGATGTTAGTTAAGGATCAGCTTCCAATACTTATTGACACGGGTTTTGGCAGTGATGTAAAAGATACAGAGCAATTAATAAAAGATGCAGGCGTTCTACCTAATGAATTACATCTTCTTGTGAACACTCACTATCATAGTGATCATGTTGGAGGCAATTTTCATCTGCAAAAAAGTTATCAATTACCTATTGCTGCTCACAAATGGGAGGCTGATTTAATAAATTGCTGTCATCCTGAAGCCTGTAGTGCAGCATGGTTAGACCAACCAGTAGAACCATATCGAGTGGATAAAATACTCTCAGATAAGGATGAAATTGATACGGGAAGTAGTGTCCTGCAAGTTTTACATACACCAGGTCATACGCTAGGACATGTTTCTTTCTATGAACCTGAAAAAGAGATATTAGTTTGTGGAGATCTCTTTCACAAAAATGATATTGGCTGGCTCAATATCTTTAGAGAAGGTGTGAACGCTATTCAACGGTCAATAGAAAGTTTAGACAGGTTAGCAAAGCTTCGCATTCAGAAAGCTTACCCAGGACACGGACCACAAATAGAAAATCCATCAGAGACAATTGATTTGGCGAGGAAGAGACTTGAACAATGGCTCGATAAACCAGAGAAAGTGTCATGGCATGCTTGTAAGCGGATTTTTTCCTTTACCTTAATCATTAACAATGGATTACCAAGAGAGGAAATGGCTAACTACTTACTAAAATGTGGTTGGTTCCAAGATTTTGCACGATACGCGTTTCAAACGCAGCCAAAAGATTTTGTTCAAATTTTGCTCGATGAAATGATTCGTTCAGGCGCAGCTAGTTGGCACAATGATTGGTTGATCGCAAGTACGCCATATCAAGCCCCTGACAAGAAATGGCTGCATAACAACATAAAGCCGATAGATTGGAAACCCCAAGATCTTCTTATATAAATAAAAACAAAGCTTCAACTATTTTCATCGTTTTAAATAGGAGAGCTATAAAGTGCTAATATAAAATCCAGCAACTAAATGAATGAATGAACTGAACCCCGAATAGTGGATGAGTTACTATGCTCCCCATTCGGGATGTTTTGTTCATGACATCAATTAAGATTAAGAAAAGCGAACAGATTTGTAGCAACTGTAATTCGTTCTATTCAATATACATATTTGGCTCATGCATTTCAGCTCAATAGATAGCTTAATGAATGTGTTCGTCGCCCGCAATCGATAGTTCAATGTGAAGCAGCGTTAGAAAATTGCTAGGAAAGGTAATTGTTCTTTTGCTAAGAGGATCCACAATTGGACATGTCTAATTGTGTAGTCGACTTTTCTGCGGGCTTCCTTAAAAATGAGGAGGCCCAATGTGACCAACTGAAGATTATCAATATTTACATTTAGGCAATTGCGTAGGCTGTCGATCTTTACATAGCATAACCTATACGGAAATCTAAAGGAGGAAAAATTATGCAATATAATTATGGTCAATATGACAGATACGATGATGACTACGAATATGATTATGACAGTTATGGCAGACGTCGAAGAAGGAGACGACCGCGTTATCAATACCCGTATTATCCATTCTACCCATTCTACCCATTTTTTCCGTTCTATCCACCATTCTATCGCCGACCATACAATCGTCCATACGGCTACTAATTTAAATAAGGTGCCTACTCTGAAAAAACTGGATTATTTAACAATACACAAGCAGTCATTTATTTGATGATGATTGCAAGAATGATGAAAGCAGTCAGAAAGAGTCATCCTGTCACCTACAATAGAATACTTATAATATAGATTGTAGGTAGGGGGATCAAAAAAATTTGAAAGCATTCAAGAAAAACATTGCGTCATTTGTTCGAAAGCATTATGGAAAACGAAACCGTATAGAGCCATTGTCACCAGGTTGGAAAGGTGCAGTTAGCGCTCTAAGTACCGTAGCAATACTATTGATTTTGATTCAAGGGAAGTATTTATTAGAGCAGCGTAGCTTTTTTGATTTCGTTATGGCACTCGTCCTATTTATGTTATCGGTTACACTCATAAGTGGATTTCTTACGCTACTATGGCATGGATTGAAGAAAATTCCTAGTCGTTATATCTGGGTACTACTCACTTCACTTGTATTTCTGTTGTTCTGCTTTATTGCCCCTTTGGACGTTGCAATCCCATTTATACTACTAATAGCGGTTGTCGTTTCTTTGTGGGGCGCACTACTATCTAAATGGGTAAATGGCTGCTATAAAAATGCAGCAAAATCTAGAAAACTTAGCGTTCTCATAATTCTATTGATGATGACAATTGGCATCGGAGCAGGGAGTTATTGGCTGATTCATCCCGGGGAAGCTAACACCCCAAATGTTGTATTAAAGCACCTTAAAACTTCGCCACGTTATGACAATACTGTGCTTACAAATCCGGGGGAATCCGGTAGCTATCCGGTTAAAAAACTCACTTACGGCAGTCCGGATACTTATCGACAAGAGTTTAACAAACAAAATTCTTTGATGACTAAAACAGTGGACGCGAGCCATTTTGTAGAAAAATGGTCTTCTGTTCGCACGAAAACACTCGGTTTTGGGCCTGATGCAATGCCGTTAAACGGTCATGTGTGGTACCCAGAAGGGAAAGGAGACTTTCCGTTAGTCATGATTGTTCATGGAAACCATTTAATGACTGATTATTCCGATCCGGGTTACGAATATTTAGGTAACCTTCTTGCGAGTAGAGGCTATATCGTTGTATCTGTAGATGAAAACTTTCTTAACGGTTCACCCTACAATGATTTATTTTTGGCCAGTCCGCTAGAGAATGAGAATCCAGCGAGAGGTTTACTGCTGCTAGAGCATTTACAGACGTGGAAAGAATGGAACGAGAATAAAAACAATCCATTTTATCAAAAAGTGAATTTGCAACAAATTGCGCTGATTGGGCATTCCAGAGGTGGAGAAGCTATTGCGATTGCAGCCGCTTTTAACGAAATGGATCATCCTCCTGATAATGGAAACATTCAGTTTGACTATAACTTTTCTATCCGCTCGCTCATTTCTATTGCAGGAACAGACGGACAATATTTGCCATCAGGGAAACCGCTTCCGTTAAAAAACATTAACTATTTGGCACTACATGGAGCGCATGATATGGATGTGAGCACCTTCGATAGCGCTAATCAGCAATATCGGATGTCCTATACGGATAGGGAAGATTATATGAATGCGTCTGTCTATATCTATGGTGCGAATCATGGTCAATTTAATGAAAAATGGGGACGAGGAGATGGAGCTGGCACGGCAAATCAACTCTTTAATCTCAAACAAATTATGCCTCGTGATCAGCAAGAAACCATTGCTAAAGTATTAATCTCCGCTTTTTTGGATAGTACCTTGAAAGATAAGAAACCATACAAAGCGATATTTAAAGATTTAGGTTATGCGAAAGAGTGGCTTCCTGACACCATGTATATCAGTAATTACAATGATTCGCAAACAACTTTTATCGCTACATTTAATGAAGATATTGATCTCAACACGACCACTGTCCCAGACGGCAAACTGGTCGGTAAAAATTTGGAGGAATGGAAGGAAGAAAAAGTAAAATTAAAATATGACGAAGCAGATTTTAATGCCGTTCGATTAGGGTGGAATGCAAATGACCCCTCTTCCCCAGCTTTTTACACGTTGACGCTTCCCGATAAAGGACTGGAGTTAGGACAGAACACGGCTATCGTATTTTCACTTGCAGATGATAGAAAGGAAGAAAAGGAGTTAAGACAAGAGGAGCTGGTCGATTTTACAGTAACTGTAGAGGACCACAATGGCAACCAGGCAAGCTTGCCTCTTCATTACATTGCCAAATTGACACCTGCCATAAGAGGAAAAGTGCTGAAAAAACCGTTTTCCAATGCAGGTAATACTACAGAACCAGTGTTTCAACATTATGGATTTTCATTAAAAGATTTTAAAGAAGCGAATCCACAGTTTGATCCATTGAAGCTAGATAAAATCCATTTCCAATTTAATTTAACCAAACAGGGGACGATACTAATGAACAATATTGGTATTAGAAATGAAAATATATGAAGGTAGCTAGGTCATCTGTCAATCTGTACGCTGAAAACTTAATTGTATAGATAGCATGATGAAAAACTTTTTCTTCATTTCCAAGCACCTGATATTGAGCAAGCCAATCCTTTTTAAGGGGTAACATACTATGAAATACATGAGTGATTGTTTGCAAGGAAGCTGTTCCTTCTAGGTAAGCTAAAACGGCCTTTAATTTTATTTGTGCATGGTATTTAGCCATACAAAAACTGCACCTCCAACTGTTGTCCAAATTGGGGTGCAGTTCAAATAGCTCAATTGCTATCTTAGTCATTTAGTATTTAGTCGAATTTTTCTAAGGCTTTTAATAAAACAACTAGAATAATGGTAGAAACAAGCGCTATTATTATAATACCATCAGAAGATAATTGAACTGATGTTAAATGAAGAGTTTTCATCCAATAGTATCCGACCAGGATAGAGAGGAATGATGTGATTATTGAGATTGTAGTACCTAGAAATCCTAACTCGTCTATCTTTTTTTCCGTTAACCCTATAAGGCTGAGAATTTTAGTAAAAAGACTGGCTATGATAAATAATTCAATAGATAAAATAACTAATGCCATCATTCCTGTATAGGTAATTTCATTTGGCATCCATTTAGCTAAAGTCACCATAATAAACGCGGGTAGAAAAATCGGTAATATAAGACCTGCAATAATAATTAATGCGGCTAGAAAATTATTTATTTTTTTATTGGGGTTGCTCATAAATCCTCCTGTAATATTGGTGTCAACGGTGTTTAAACTATATCACATTAGTAAAATCAAATTAATTTTATTATTTTTTCAGATAAAAATTCGGCTGTTTAACTTTTACCACCTGCAAAAACGATTGTCATTTTGTTTTCAAGGCAAGCAAAGCGTAGAGTTTGAAGAACGAAAAAATTAAAAATCTCCCATTCTATAAAATAAAGAATGGGAGATTTTAACGTTAAGGCGTACCAAAGAACATGCCAAAACCTATAAGACCAAAAATAATAATGATGAAAAGTACAATGAATGCAATAAATAAAATAACACTAGGAATAAATACAGTGAAGAATGCTTTCCAATTTGAAATTTGGTGCGCTTCAGCCACTACAGCAATTGTTATCACAAACGACCATATGCTTGTTACAATTGTTAGTAAAACAGTTATCCAGAAAATAATAGGCATTGTATCTGTATATTCAGAAGTCAACAAAGTTTCCGGAGATGTGAATAACCAAAAGAAGTAAAAGGGTATTAGAGCAATCGACGGGATTAATGGCAGACTTAAAGATTTAAACATACCTTGATAAGTGGCAGTCCCTTGAAATAATTTACCAAATAGTAATAATGCTCCTGCATAAATGGATGTAACGATTATGCCTAAAATAGGTGATATTACGATCACTAGCAATGCGATGAGCCAAACGGCCATTCCTGGGTAGATATCGCTATCTATTAAACCAGAAAACATTGCCCCGATATAGCCTAATGACACTAATAAAATAGCAAAGCCTATTGATTTGTAATTCATCATAAAAGCAGCTGTTTGTTTTGGATGTAACCAAACAGATACTAATGGATTTAACCTAGGTGTCTGCTGTTCATGTTCATTATAATTGTTCATTTAAAATCCTCCATAAAATAATTAAATAATATTTATAAGTGAATATACGGGCGAACAAACCAAAAGTTTCATAAAAAATTAATACTTATAGGATTTTCTTGTAAAAAATGTTTTTATTGTCTTAAAATAGCGATAACTGGATAAAAGAGTATGATATTCGTCCACAAAAATGTGAATTTATATCCAAATCAATAGATATTGATTTTTGTTGCAATTAAAGTATATGACATTTTCTGAAAATGATTTTATTAAAAATTAGAACTTTAATTCAATTAAACCGTATAAAGAGTAACTGCAAAAATGGAGGGGGAAATTTTATATGCATAAGAAATATTTATTCAAGCTGATATTGGCATTTAGTGTAGAAGTTATTATTACGTATTTTGAAATAGGCTCACTTCGAAATGAAATGAACCTAAAAAGTCAAATATAGACGAGTTCGCTATTGACCTGAACGCAATCCGTTTAATGTGGCCTTAATTTGTTTATGTTTGTCGTATTCAATATACTGTTTAAGCTCATGCTGTTAGGGAAGTGATGATCGGATAGTGAAAGAGCCCATTAGCGTTTAATGTTTTAGGGGTTTATGAATGCTAGCTAAAAAAAGTAAAAGGCAAGGACTGTCATTTAATCATGTTTTAACAAAGAGTTACTCATAGTACCCAAACCACTTGTGTTTACTTTGACATCAACATTGACAGCGATATCCGGAAATATTGTCGGCCACTCGTCTTTAATTTTCTTCCAAGCTTTGTGATCCTCGCGATAAAGTACTTCACCAAATCCTAGAATGTCTAATTGATAACTTTTTTGAATGGTCTTCAGTGTTTGTTCAATTCGAGCCTTTATCAACTCTGCGGTTTTTTTATTAATATACTCAATGTTGTTGTTTAGATTAATATTACATCGAACTTCTCCTACATTTTGATCTATAGTAATTCCGATCTCAATTTTTGGTGTACCCTTGTCAAACTTGCCTGTCATCTTGGCTGTTGATTTTGTAATTTCTGTTGTTAGTTTCCCTTCCTTGGGGCAAGAAATAATTTCCACTGTACTTTTGATTTTATTATTCAAAAAATTAAAACTTCGACTTTCCTCTTCCGTTAAAAGGCCAATTAATTTATCTTGTTTTAATACAACTAAACCGACATACTTTAATATGACTGGCGTTTTAATTCTTTCGACATTCGTTTTATCTATGCCTAATTGTTTGTCTCCCTGTATTTCAATTGCGGGTAGAACAGTACTTTTCCCTATACGATTTAGGGCATTTGTTAAATCGTCTACTGTTACAGATAGTGTAGAACCCCAAGCTTTTTCTGATCCAGATAAAGAACTTATTATTTTATTTGCAGGTATTTTCTCTATAGCAGTTAATACATTTAAAACATCCTTAGCAGAGGCTTGATGAGATACAATGACATCAAAATTATTTCTAATTTCTTGGTCCCTCGATAGTAAATCTAATGTTTGATTGATTCCTTCCGTAGCTAATGTTTCTCCGATAACAAGAACTTGAAGATGTGCAAAGTAAGCCTTTCTTGGGGTTATTGTCGTCATTTTCCTTACTGCTTCAAATACTGAAGCTCCTTTTGCAGAGTAGGTGATGACTGGTGATTGTCCACTAGAAGGTTTAGTTGAAGATACTTCACTAGGATTAACGATTTGCACAGAAACTTCATACCCATCATCTATTTTATCAACACCTACGGCTACTACAATCGCTAGTTCGTTTAATTCTCGTTTCCCCCAACAGCTACTTAACAAGAAGCTGAGTGAAATAAGTAAGAACAATATTAAGAATTTTTTCATCTTGGTCACCCCCAAAATAACCTCGGGTCCATTTTTATGATTTCATATAGAAGGATAAACATATTAAAGAAACACTAATCACCATCACAAATAAAATAACAATATGTCAATTTTAATCTTTAGACCGGTTGTTTGTGTTAATAAGGATTAGGAGAGTATTGCTAAACGCAAAGAGCAATTGATGTTACAGGATAACTCGCTGGAAGAATGAGCTAGGTCATCACTATTTTTCAAAAATCTAGTGTAAATGAATATTCAACTGTTGCTCGTTCACAAGCACAGGTTGTGTAGCAACAGTTAATAACCATTTTTTTCTAGTTTTATTTTTGCTACGAAAAGGAAAACTACCATTGTCTTCATAAATTTCAGGAGGAAGAAGGTTTTTCCAATGGACAAGGATATGACCTATGGTAGTGATTTTAAATATATTCCAGCAACTTCAATCGGTAGCGGTGATGGCATTGAAGTGTTAAGAGATTTGTACCAACATACTATTCAAATTGTCAATATTGCACTCTATGGTGACCCATATACTAGCGATTTTGTATTAGTTGACGCAGGTATGCCTAAAAGTGCTCGTGAAATCATCGATGTAGTAGAAAAACGGTTTGGTCTTAAAAGCCGCCCTCGAGCAGTAATTTTAACGCATGGTCATTTCGATCATATTGGGGCAATTATTGAATTAATCAATTATTGGAAGGTTCCTGTTTATGCCCATCCGTTAGAATTGCCTTATTTAACAGGTCGAAAAAACTATCCAGAGCCAGACCCCATTGCAAATGGTGGGCTAATAGCCAAAATCTCCTCTTTTTTTCCTAACGAAGCCATAAATTTAGGCAGCAACGTTAAGGCACTTCCTACAGATGGCACTGTTCCATATATGCCTGGTTTCCGATGGATTCACACGCCTGGCCATACAGTTGGACATATATCTTTATTTAGAGACGAGGATCGGGCTTTAATTGTTGGAGATGCTTTTGTCACCGTCAAACAGGAGTCCCTTTATAAAGTGGTGATGCAGAAAAAGGAAATCAGTGGTCCACCACGATATTTTACGACCGATTGGTTGGCTGCTTGGGAATCAGTGAAAAAATTAGCAGCACTTAAACCGGCAGTAGCCATCGCTGGCCATGGATTACCGATGACTGGACAAGAACTAACAAACAACTTACAGAAATTAGTGTATGACTTTGAAAAGATTGCTGTACCAAACCATAGCAAATATCTGAATTGACTCACTAACAGATTTAGAGGTTGTCCCAAAGGGGCATTAAAGCTAATACGAAAAGGGCCACAGACGTGACCCTTAGTAACAATTCAGGAGGTGTAAGGCTAAATTAGCTTTACACTACTATTAATATGTTTCGAAAGCTGTTTTAGTTTAGTTGATAGCCTGCAAAATAGATTTAATCATGAAATTTTCTAAGATCAGTTTAACACTCAGGTTAAAAGTATATGTTACTATTACAGTAACATACTGTTAATTTACGGCATTAAAGGGGGATTAGTTTGAATTCAACATTTACTTTTACAGATTTTCCTAGATTTCAAACAGAACGTTTCATTTTAAGACAAGCAACAACAAATGATGCGAGTGATATTTTTGCGCTTTATTCACATGAAGAAGTAGTGAAATATTTGCCTTTCACTCCATTTAAATCGCAAGAAGACGCGATAAATGAAATAAATTGGTACGATAAAATTTTCAAGGAACAGACGGGTTTAAGATGGGTTATTGAAGATATTGATTCCAAAAATATCATTGGAACATGTGGGTTTTTGAATTATGAAAAAGCTCATAATCGTATCGAAATCGGCTATGATTTAACACCAAAATATTGGGGCAAGGGCGTTATGAAAGAAACCTTACCTTGTATTATACATTTTGCTTTTATGACGATGAATATAAATAAAATCGAAGCGAAGGTTGAACCAGAAAACACATCATCTATGAGGTTATTAGAAAAATTTGATTTTTATAAAGAAGGTGTGTTACGCCAACATGAATTTGAGAATGGAAAATATGTTGATCTAGCTATTTTCTCTAAATTGAAAAGTGAATATAAGTAACACATACAGTCACATCCAATCATTTAGTGGAATGTGACTTTTTCTATGCATCTAAGACATTATAGTTTACAGAAAGTTACCCTAAATCAATTGAAATTAATAATATTAAACATTTTATAGAATTATTGACAATTATTACTGATATTAATATACTAATATTGATATTCGATGCTATACGGAAAGTGTTTTTGAAGGATAATTTGATAATTCAGAGGGGGTTCATAGATGTCTTACTTTTATGACGTACAGTATTTCTTAGATAGTGGTTCTATCGGTATCATACTAGAGCTTTTACTAGTTACTGCTAGTATTTCGACTGTGTCTTATTTGTCTTCAGCACCGATATTGTATATTCTGTCAGCATTCTTTCATTATTCAACCCATTTGGTGCTGCTCGTATTAGCTATGACTATACAAGCATTGATTTTAATCATCATTAAATATCAAAGAAACAAACAATTAAATGTACATGAACGTTCGGTATAATTTGAATGCTCTAATTGAATAACTATAGGACTTGCTTTTATGATTACAACTCATATAAAGAAGTCTTTTTTGTTTTACAAAGCAATTTCAGAAAAAAGGAGCGGTTGTTACTTGTGGCTGAGCGAAACTGCGGTGAACCCGAGCATTACTGAGGTGAACCTCAGCGAAACTGCAATAGACCCGATCGATACGGCGGTATACCTGAGCGATTAGCGATTGAGTGGCTTTTTCCTGACCTGATTTTTGTTACTTCCGCTGTTAAAGAAGAATGGTTATCGTCAAAGTCGATTTTGCCGAATAGAACTGCAGTGTGAGGTATCCTATGAGATGTAGGATATTTTTTTTTGCAGAAATTAATGATTACCGCAAAAGCATGATTATTGTCATGAAAACTCCCTTTTCATTTAGCAAAAAATTAGCGTGAAAGTGATATATTTAATTAGGGTGAATAGGATAAAATAGGTAAAATAATTCAGAAAGGGGATAGTCAAGTATGATAGACAAGAATCGATTCGTCAAAGATGTTCCGAATGAGGATGTAAAATTTTCTGTAATCATTCCTGCTCATAATGAAGAGCACTACATTGGCGAATGTTTGGATTCAATTTTGAAGGCATCTGAACCATATAACCATCAAATCGAAGTCATTGTAGTCCTAAATCGTTGTACGGACAAAACGGAGGAAATTGCCCAATCTTATAATTGCCTTACAATAATTAATCAGGATAAAAATTTATCGAAAATAAGGAATGCAGGAGCTGAAATTGCCAGAGGCGAAATAATCATTACCATCGATGCTGATTCTCGGATGACCAAACATTTGCTAGCCGATGTTGAAAAGCTCCTAGCTACGAACCATTACATTGGGGGGGGTGTGAATGGTGGATTTGAAAGAATCTCAGTAGGGATCATCGTTTCTACCATACTATTGATAGTTCCCTTGCTTTTTAAATACGGGTTTATATCTGTAGGTATCTTTTGGTGCTACAAAAAAGACTTTCAGGCCATACAAGGCTTCAATGAAAATATGTTAATGGCTGAAGATGCTGATTTTGCTAAACGATTAAAAAAATGGGGCAAGAAAAACGGTAAAAAATACGGCACAATCAAAAATGGGATGATCACATCGTGCAGAAGATTTGATAAGCATGGAGATTGGGCATTACTTAAAAGACCAAAAATGATTTTAGCCTACCTTAAAGGGAATGACCGAAAATCTGCAGATGAAGTTTATTATGAAAATCAAGGTAGATGATGAGACTATTTAGGTGATTAAAATAGGTGCCATGTAAAACATTTAAGGCATTTGTCATAAATCCACTAGCTAAATGAATGAGACCAGGTATTCATTTATTTTGAGCCTGGTCTCTTGCATATCATTAGAAAAAACGTCATTGTTCTAATGGTAGTTTTGCCAGTAATTTATCAAATTTAGCTGGACTCATTATTTCGTGCGTTATGAATTTCCCGTTGTAAAACAAAGCAAACGTTGTCCATAGAGTGGGTGCATTTTGCGCTTGTTGTTTTGTTGTAATCCTGTGAACTTGGAAAGGTACCTGATGATTTTCTGCTACTTTTTTTAGCTCGTCTAAAATCCCAACTGCAAAGGGGCATTGGGCTGTAAAATAAATAGTGATTCCTTCTTCTTCATTAGAAATCTTCATTGGCTTTTTAAATGATGGTTTAATTGCTTCATCCTGCCATGTTAAGGTCATTAATTGAAAATATGGTTCAGCTTGATCTACTACCTCAAAACCTAAATGTTCAAAGAAACGAGGATCACTTAAATAAGGTAATTTTTTCTTCCCTGTAATATGTACAAGCCCATCCATGCCACGGGAAATAGCATCTTTTTTACAGTAAGCTAATAATTGTTTTGCATAGCACTGATCTTTATACTTACCAGAAACCCATAAGCAATTGATATACATATAATTAGGCGCTTGGATAGGAACCCATGCCACTTCAGCTGGTAAATATTCGATAAATACTTTGGCACGTTCATTTAAACGATAGAATACTAGTCCTTCATCCATTCGATCCGTCAACCATTGTTTCTTTTCTAATACGGCATTCTCATATTGTTTGGCACCTAAAGCACAACAAATATGTTCACTTTCAATATTGTTTTTAGTGATGTGTATGAATGACATTTTTCTAATCGCACCTTTCGGGGAAGATGGGTTCAATAAAGACCATCTCAAATTGAAATTAGTCCTGATTAGGCATATTCTATTGTTTTCGTTAAAAAGGTGTTAAATCCTCTTCGACCTATACAGTAAATGCGCGGTCAGCCTCATCAATATCCTTTTCCTTGCACAACAAAATACCAAAATGTTTATCTATACAGCTATCGTCCTAATTCATCCGTATACACACCCCAATAACAATCTTCGTTCCCATACCCTGAAGCAGTGGTGTAATACTCCAGCACCAACTTTACTTATTTCGGAATGTATGTTGTTACAGTGTTATGACAGATTACTAAACTAGTTGAGCGATACTAAGTTATCTTTCAAGTATTTTATGGTGTTTTACTTTACTGTTATACTTTTCTCCCCAATCTCTCATCAGCATAATAATGGGTTCGAGTGTATAGCCGAATTCTGTTAATGTATACTCCACTTTCGGTGGCACTTCTTTATACACCTCTCTATGAACTACGCCATCTTTCTCTAATTCTCGAAGCTGTAGCGTTAACATTCTCTGTGTAATATCGGGCATTAATCGACGGAATTCATTAAAACGCTTTGTCCCTGATAGTAAGTGATATAAAATGACTCCTTTCCACTTCCCACCAATTACTTCTAAAGTTGCTTCAACAGGGCATCCATGAGCATCAGGACAAGCAGGATAAGGATTGAAATCATTATTTTCTATCATTAGAATTCCTCCAAACTCCAATAGTATAAAATTTGATACTATGCAACAAAAATGTGCGTACTTACATAAAATATCAACTGTATACTATTATAGCAGATATAAGGGACATCAATATTGTTGCTGAATAGAGGAGGAACGATCGATGGAAAAAATGAAAGCTGTTGGTTTATATCAATATTTACCTATTAATCAACCACAAAGTTTAGTGGATTTACACATAGAGAAGCCGAGTACTTCAGGCAGAGATTTACTTGTGCGAGTCAAGGCTGTTGCCGTAAATCCTGTCGATTATAAAGTACGATCGCCAAAGGACAAGAAGGAAGAAATTCCAAAAATTTTAGGATGGGATGTCGCAGGGATAGTAGAAGAAGTGGGACCTCACTGTACGTTGTTTAAAGCAGGCGATGAAGTTTATTATGCTGGAGATATTACTCGTCAAGGGTGTAATAGCGAGTTCCATCTAGTGGATGAAAGAATTGTAGGCAAAAAACCAAAGTCATTAAACTATGCGCAAGCCGCTGCCTTACCGTTAACATCAATTACAGCTTATGAGGCACTATTTGAGCGCTTGGGCGTAAGTTTGCAGCCACAGCAAAATGACAATAAAACAATTCTCATTATTGGTGCAGCAGGTGGGGTAGGATCGATTGCTGTCCAACTAGCAAAGTGGGCTGGTTTAACCGTAATTGGAACAGCTTCAAGACCTGAGTCAATAGCGTGGACTAAAGAACAAGGGGCTGATTACATCATCAATCACTATGAAGAGTTCGTTCCTCAACTTAAAATGTTAGGTTTTGAGACGGTCCATTACATTCTTTGTTTAAATTCAACAGATAAACACTGGCGTAACATGGCACATGCTATTGCGCCCCAAGGAAGCATTTGCTCAATCGTGGAAACAGATGAGCTACTTAATTTAACACTACTAAAAAATAAAAGTGCTACGTTTGTATGGGAAGTCATGTTTACAAGATCTATGTTCCAAACGGAAGATATGATAGAACAACACAAGCTGTTAACTAAAATAGCTGATTTAGTAGACAATAATATAGTAAAAACAACCATTGCTACACATCTTTATCCCATTAATGCTGAGAATTTGCGACAAGCGCATGCGCTATTAGAAACAGGTAAGACTATTGGCAAAGTGGTAATAGAACATTTTGAGTAATTAATTTACAACAAAGATGGCTACCATTATGAATGGACGTCATCTTTGTTGTAACATGACTAAGTATGAACAATAGAATTTATTGTTTTTACTAAATAAAGGACAGTTGTTGTTGAAAGGATTTACTATTAATGATTCGCATTATTTTAATTGGACAAGAACAAGTAACGATAGATACTTTGACAAGAGAGCTACATGAATTTCATTCCATCATGGAAGTTGTCAGCGTTTTTTCAAGCGTCAAGGAGTTGTGTCAGGAGAAAGACAAGGATAGATTCGAAGTGGCTTTTTTAGATGTAGACAATTGTGACATGGAATGGCTAGATATCATTGAAAAAATGAAAAAATTGGATTCGAATGTACATTTGGTTGTGCTCACGGCTTATAAAGATTATGCTGTCGAAGCATTTGAAATAAATGCGTTTGATTTTATTTTAAAACCTATTTCACAATTACGATTAGCAGAGACTATCGATAGACTGAAGGAAAGATTATACCTTGGAAATAGAAAAATTCCTCATGCTAGCCCTTGTTCACCCTCACTTAAAATACAATGTTTTGGAGGATTTACAGTGTATCATAAAAATAACATTGTAAATTGGCGCACGTCCCACACGAAGGAACTATTTGCATTTTTATTAACAAATCTAAATACAGAAATTCATCGTGATACAATTTTAGAAAGTATTTGGAGGGATATTGAAACTAAAAAGGCTAGGATTAGGTTACATACAACCATCACATATTTGCGCACAGCTTTATCGCACATAGGCTATAAAAATAAACTGAGATACAAAAATAATCATTATATTTTAAGTATGGAGGATTTACAGTGTGATGCCTTTGAACTAGAAAAACTTAGCCAAAATATAGCTAATCTAGATATAGAAAGAGCAGAAACTTTCTTAAAAAGTTACAGTGGTGATTTTTTGCAATCTATGTATTACTCTTGGGTGGCAGATACAGCAAAGTATTATCTTGACCAATTCACATTGTTACTTGAAAAGATGATTGAAGTTTATACACTAAACGGTGACTTAAAGAAAAAAGAGGAAACGCTACTAATATGGTTACAACAAGATTATTATTCAGATCAAATTATACAAAAACTATTGCAACATTATATAGAAACGGGTAATCGTGCGGATGCTATACAGGTATTTAATAGATTTCAGGAGAACTTAAAAAATGATTTAGGAATTTTTCCAACTTCTAAAACAATAGCCATATATGAAAAGATCATAAATGACTAATTTCTTGTAGGCTAGTATATCGTTTGTCATCCGCCTGAATCAAAATGGCGCGTTTATATTTACAATGATTGTTCTGCTGCCAATTTTTTACAAACTGTGATAAAATACTGTTAAATAAAGTGAAACTCCAATCAGTGGGGGTTTTCTTCATTCCCCACTGATTGTTAGTTGAACCAATCGGGCTTTTACGGTCAGTTGACCGCCCACCTAGTTGACTCGTTCTCATCCTTCCACTTGAGGTGGGCGTCTTACTGACCGTTGATGCAGGATAAATAGTAGTAATTTTTGCACATTACAGAAATTCCTACTGTTTTAAAAATTTTTAGCGTAGAGGAGATAGACATATTGAATCAAGCATTATTAGTGATTGATGCCCAACAAGAGTTGATTGACGGCAATCAAGAAGAACAAGAAGTGTTTCAGAAAGAAAGGTTAATTGACAATATCAATAGCGTAATCAATCAAGCAATACAAGCAGGAGCATCTATTATTTTTGTAAGAGATAAGGATGTAGCGAATGGGCAAGGTGCTGGTTTTCAAGTTCACAATGAAATCAATGTGCCGTCTAATACGGCCATTATTATTGACAAAGAGGCCACTAATTCCTTTTACAAAACTGAATTGCTGCAATATTTAAAAGAACAAGAAGTGACTCATTTAGTTATCATGGGTTGTAAGACAGAACACTGTATCGATACAGCCGTTCGCACAGCTACTGTTCACTCTTTTGATGTAACGCTTGTTGGGGATGGCCATTCGACGACAGATTCTAAGGTTATGTCGGCAGAAAAAATAATCGCTCACCACAATGATATCCTTCATGGACATTACAATGTAGACAATTTTTCTGTTGTCAGAAAGGCTCAAGAACATGTTTTTGAACCTAACCATCACCAATATCGTTAGTCTTCTGTAAGTAAGCGTTAATGGACTTACGACTCCAACTTGTTATCAATTAAAAAAAGACATTTTATAAGACCGTTTATTGGGCATGAATCGGGGGTTAAACCGGACGCATGCCCTTTAACTTGCTGCAATTTCTTTATGGCAAAAGAAATTCTTTTTTAAAACTTTCTAAAGGGGGGAGATAAGGATGGATAAAAACGTCTTGCGTTATGTAGAGAATGTCTTGAAACGGCCAGTTGAAATTGAAAAATTAGCCTTTCAAGGTTGCACTTCCGAGGTGTTTAAAGTAAGCACGAATGCAGAGGCGTATGTATTGAAAATTTCCAGTGAACGGAAGTATCGGGAATGGCTAAAGAATGAGGCGTTAGCGATGCGTAAATTTGCTGTTTTAAAGGAAGTGGCTATTCCGAAGCTTATAACTTTTTGGGAAGATAAAGATAGAAGTTATTTACTCATGTCATATATTCAAGGCATAACACTGCGTAAAGCGCTGGAACAAGTAAATTCAAACCGAGAGAGAGCCCAATTATTAACAAGTTTTGGCTGCTTTCTTAACAATTTTCATGCACTAACGGTTAAAGAGCAGTCGAATGATTGGTTAGATCGGCAATTACAGACAGGTTATCACTATGCGCTCGAAGAAGAGTGCGATGGAGATCTGAAATTATGGGAATTTCTCAATGTGCATCGACCAAATGCTGTTAGAGACACTTTTATTCATGGTGATTGTACAATTGATAATGTACTCGTTGTGGATGGAAAAGTTGCTTATTTTATTGATGTTGCAGGCATGACGGTTGGTGACCCACGTTATGATGAAGCACTTGCTATTCGTCAAATGATGAATCAACCATCAGATTTGTTTGCTTTTTATGAAGGGTATACACGTTACAAGTCATCGGTACTAGAGTTTGCATTTTTCAATGATGGTTTATATGAGTTTTTCTAATAGCTGTAGGCCATTACACAAAAGTGTAGAAAAGCTTCTATGATGTAAAAATGCTGTTCAATAACTAAAGAAATGGGATGAGATGGTAGGATTATGGGGATTGCAGAAGTATTAACAATTGTCTTTGTACTACTAAAGTTAACAGGCCTTATAGCGTGGTCGTGGTGGTTCGTGTTATTACCATCGATTATCTCCTTTAGTATCTATGCCTTGTTTTTTTTCATAAAGTTAATGATGGTAGTCATTGCAGTACTAGTAGCAAGAAAACGATAATGGTAGAACGACTTAACGCTATCGGCACATAGTTTGACAGGGAGGGTTCATGATGGAAAAGAAGCAAATAATCCAGTGTGAAGAAAAACTTCGAGAAGCAATGGTAGCTAGTGATGTGGAAATATTAAGTGAGCTACTTCATGATGAGTTGATTTTTGTAAATCATTTTGGGCAAAGGTTAACAAAAACAGCTGATTTACAAGCACATCGCTCCGGACTATTAAATTTTACTTCGATTGAACTAGTTCAGCTGTTACTGTAACACGGGTTTCATTAAAAGGTACAGTTGGTGTTGAACCTATTGACGATGAAATGTGGTACACACGTGTTTGGGTAAATGACGATGACAAAATAAAAATTATTTCAGGACATTGCAGTCTAGTTCAATAAAATTTTCTATATTTCATTCATCCAAGCGATTGACATGATCATCACGTTCTAAGAGCGTGATTTTTTTTTGTTGTAAAATCGACTATTTCTTAAAAATTAGTACCAACTTATAACATCAAGTGATAAAATGTGGTGAAGGGTTAAAAGGAGGTTTTCCATGTTAGACACTCAAAAAATAAAGGATGTTATTTTGCATCGCTATCCATTTCTTTTAGTTGATCGAATTTTAGAACTAGAAGAAGGAAAGAGAGCGATTGGCATTAAAAATGTCACGATTAATGAAGAGATTTTTAAAGGTCATTTTCCTAACTATCCGATTATGCCAGGCGTGTTAATTGTAGAAGCTTTAGCGCAAGTCAGTGCGATAATCATGTCAACAAAAGAAGGAAATCAAGGTAGGTTAGGTTTACTAGCAGGTATCGATAATTGTCGTTTTAAAAAACAAGTCAAACCAGGTGACCAGCTACGTCTTGAAGTAGAGATTACACGACTAAAAGGTCCAATTGGAAAAGGCAAAGGGATGGCAACTGTTGACGGAGAACTAGTATGTGAGACAGAGCTAATATTTGCATTTGGTAATTAACAGTAAGAATCAGCAGTGCTAACTTAGCCTGTTGATCCTTTTTTCATACATCGAATGAAAGATTTTAAACCTACGTTTCTTGACCGATGTCAGTGGTTGATCCAATGCTCAAAAAACAAATAAATCTATCTTGTTTTTGAAGCGCTTACATATTAAAATACAAAAAAGGTATAGTTACCAAAAGTAATTGTTGCTGAGAAGAGTGTTTGTTAATTGGGCGATGTTAAATGGTGGAATTAAATTATGAAATGCTAGAGGGCATAGGCAGTTATTGTTTACAGAGTAAAAAGAAATCGACGGGATATATCAATAAAACTAACTGGTTAAACAATCAATTCGAGGAAGGGTTAAAATATGTCCAATTACTTGGAAATCAATAACAAGTTGGATTTATTGAATATACTGCTGCAGAATTTTCTTCTAGAGTAGTACATGCTGACGGTTATTTAGTCATCCATTGTTTGTGGGTAAGTGAAGGCGGTAAGGGCTATGGCACGCAACTCATCAATAAATGGATTGAGGATGCAAAAAAGTTATCAAAAAAAGGTGTCGTGGTTGTGACGAATGCGAAAACATCTTGGGCACCAAGCCAGGATTTCTTTTTAACTAATCAGTTCGAAGTGGTTGATACGGCTCCCTATGGTTTTGAATTACTTGCTTATAAATTTACTAATGAAACTTTGAATCCTTATTTTCCTAATGATTGGGATGACAGGGTCAAAAAATTCCATAATTTAACGATTCTTCGCTCTTTTCAATGTCCATATGTAGCTATTGCGACAGAAAATCTAGTAGCAGCGGCAGATAAAGTGAATCTCCAATCAATGGGGGTTTTCTTCATCTCACACTGATTTAAGTTATATCCTTCTGTTGATTTTGTTCGTGTAAATCCTTTCTCAAAAGTATTGCTAGCACTTCTTAGTTACGTTAAGCAACAACAGAAAAATATTGGATGTATGTTCGACCTATTGTTTAGAGATGAATGGCGATAGTATCCGTTGCCTTTTTGTTTAGGAGCAGTGCATATAAAAACACAGCACCCGCTTTGAATAGTGCATAGTATAGAAATAGCAACTCGATTCATGGTGGGTAGAAATACTTACGGCAAGAGACGACACTGATAGCGATAAGATGAATAGAAGTGCTCGTTACAAGCCGATTACAGTTTCATGTAGTCGGTTTTATAATGAGCATTTCTAGCAGAGGGCATGATATTACTAGCAGAGAGGAGGAAAATGCTTGGTAACGATTCGACAAAAATTAGTTTCAGCTAGTCAAGCGGCCAAAATAACGAACGGTAAAAACAATGCTAAAAAATATATTGTTGTACATGAAACAGACAATACCAGTGTAGGGGCCGATGCAGATGCTCACGCACGATTACAAGTGAATGGGAACAGCCGTGACGCCAGTTGGCATTGGCAAGTGGATGATAAGGAAGCTGTACAATCGTTTGCGCATTATTGGCAATGCTGGGGAGCTGGGACTTATATAGGAAATAATCAAGGGATTCAAATTGAAATATGTGTGAATAGTGACGGGAATTACAAGAAGGCCGTGGAAAATGCGGCGAGTCTTATTGCAAAAATTATAAAAGATGAGAATATATCAATTGACAACATTGTACAGCATCACTATTTTAGTGGGAAAAACTGTCCAAGAAATATGAGAGCTGGAAAAATCTCTTGGTCCAATTTTTTGAAAATGATTGCAGATGCAGATACACAACAGCCAGAGAACCCCTCAACGGAGCCATTAAAATACCGTCTTTTAACTGGAACGTACAGTACACGGAAAGCTGCGCAGAGCGTTTTAGAAGTGATGCAGAATCGGTTTGGCTGGGTTGCTTATATAGAGCAGGATGGGGCTAAATATCGAGTGAAAACAGGTACATTTACAGGTTTGAACGCTGCACAGCATGCAGAAAATAAAATAAAAACTACGAAATTGGCGCAAGTTACGTATATTGTCCCTGCATAACTACCACGTTTGGAAAAAATTATTTGACTGCTTTAAAGAATTGAGTACAATAGTAAAGCAAGTATCATATTACGTAAACTTAACAGAGGAGAGAGGGACTCTACAGATTTTTTAGTTGCGTTCCTTTCTTTGCCGAATTAAAATATGACAACCTTTGCAACATTTCTTTAGGACAAGCTGTCTATATATAGGTACTTTCCTTTTTAACAGCGTAGTTAAAGGTTCCTTTTTAAGCCGGATATTATGAAGATAGTTGAAAGGAAGGGCTGTCATGAAATTTTGACAGTCTTTTTCTTTTCGTCTACTCTATAACCTGTTAAGATGGTAATAGTGTGACAACAAGTTAGTGTATATGAGAGTGGTGACAATTAAGATGGATGAACAGAAAAAAGATGATTTAGAACAGCAGGAACAAACACCGCAAGGAGAAGTCAAACCAGCGGGTCAATTTATTCAGATGAAACCGTTTAAATTTATTATGCTGATGTTCTTTACAATCTTAATTACCGCAGGCTTAACGATTTTTGCGTTAACATTCGGTGAAAAGAAAGTAGTAGAAGTAAAGGTTCCGATTGAGCGTGCGGAATTTACCAAACTATATGAAGCATTTGATATGCTAAAAAGCAAATATTACAAAGATATTGAAGATGAAAAAGTGGTCGATGGTGCAATCAATGGCATGTTCGACGCGTTAGACGATCCGTATTCTGATTTTATGGTGAAAGATGAGGCTGAAAAATTCAACACAGGTCTTTCGTCAAGTTTCCAAGGAATCGGTGCGGAAATTCAAGAACGTAACGGCTTTATAACAGTAGTGTCACCAATTAAAAATTCACCTGCTGAAAAGGCAGGACTATTACCGAAAGATATCATTCTAACGGTCGATGGGAAAAGTATTCAAGGATTTAGCTCTTCAGAGGCTGTAGCCCTTATTCGAGGTGAAAAAGGGACGCCCGTTAAGTTAACCGTTAAACGCGGTGAAAATGCAGAACCAATCCAAATGACGATTGTTCGTGATGATATACCTGTCGAAACGGTTTACGGTGAAATGCTTGATGGGGATATTGCTCATATTCAAATCACTTCATTTAGTGAACAGACTGCAGATGAGTTGGAAAAAATACTTGCTGAGTACGAAGGGAAAGGCATGAAAGGTATTGTTCTTGATTTACGACAAAACCCGGGTGGCTACTTAGATGCAGCTCTTGAAATTTCAAATCTATTCGTTGCAGAAGGTAAGCCAATTGTTCAAGTGCAGGAAAAAGATGAGGAACCGGCTATCAAAAATGCTATCGGTGGTAAAAAATATAACTTACCAGTGACCGTACTAGTTGACAATGGTAGCGCATCTGCCTCTGAAATTTTAGCGGCAGCGTTAAGTGAATCAGTCGGGGCAAAAATTGTTGGTGAAACATCTTTCGGTAAAGGTACCGTGCAAAATGTTACACCATTAAAAGATGGCTCTAATCTAAAATTCACAACAGGCAAATGGTTAACACCAAATGGCAACTGGATTAATGAAAAAGGGATTGAACCCGATGTGAAAGTACCGTACCCACCGTACGCGTCACTACCATTTTTGGATGCGTCGTATGAAATGAAGAAGGGCTTACAATCAGAATCTGTGAAAGCAGCAGAAGAAATGTTAGAAGTCCTTGGCTATGATCCAGGGAAAGTGGATGGCGTTTTCGATCAATACACAGAACGTGCGGTTGAGAAACTACAAGCAGCGAGTAAGCTTGAAGAAACGGGAGTTTTAACAGGCGAAACAACATATGCATTAATGGATGCATTACGTATAAAAATGAAGTCAGATGATCCGCAACTGTTAAAAGCAAAAGAATTGCTTACTGGCGGTAAAGAGTAAACGCTAGAACGAACAAACGAACACAGTAGCTGTCGCAGAAGTCGTCTCGTACGGCTAATGCGGCAGCTTTTTTCATAGGAGGGCACAAGTGTGAAAGACGTATACTTATTTAGTGGATTTTTAGGTAGTGGCAAAACATCAATGCTGACAGATGTCATTCGTCAACTAAAAGAAAAGGGCTTAAAGCCTGCTGTTATTATGAATGAACTTGGCAAGTTACCATTCGACTCACAAGCTGTTGAGGAAGATGTACCGCTTAAAGAAATGCTAGAAGGCTGTATTTGCTGTTCCGGTGCTGAAAAAACTGAGGCCCAAATTCAATCTCTTCTATTAGATAGTGAATTTGATGTGCTTATAATTGAAACAACTGGAGCGGCCCATCCCGTAGAAGCATTAGATGCTGTCTACTCACCATTATTTGCAGAGCAGTTGAATGTGAAAGGAATTGTCACGGTGGCTGACTCGAAGTTATGGCTAGATCGGGAGACGTTAACACCACAAATACGTTCATTATTTATGGAACAAATTCGTCATGCTCATTTATTGCTGGCCAATAAAATAGATTTACTGACAGAGACTGAGCAAGCACAGGTAGTATATGAGTTGCAGGGCTTTAATCCGCATGCTTTTATTTTACAAACTACTAATGGGCGTGTGCCACTACATTTACTTGAAAGTTTGTCGGCAACATCACAGGTGGATAAAAGCGATATAGTAAGTGCGCCTCTTGCATCTATGCATTTAGGCTCACGTTTAGTCGAGTTTACAGAAGTGGCTTTTACACAGCAGCAATTTGAAGAGTGGGTACGTCAATTACCTGATTCCGTGTACCGAATGAAGGGCTACGTGCCAATAGAAGGGATTAAAAATCCAATGTTATTCCAATATGCATATGGCATGGTCCAATGGCTACCGGAATATGTGAAAATGCCGGCAAAACTCGTTATTATAGGAGAAAACGTAGGAGCTGTGCATGTAATTGCGGTGGATTAAAAGAACATATGCCAGCCATTTTAACGATGGAGCTTGTAAGTCATGGTGCTGATTAAGAGCATAGGTGATAACTGGCACTAGGCTTTTAATGCACAACGCAATCAAACAGCATGATTTCATACAAACAAGGGGGTGTCTTAGATCATTTCTGAGGCACTTCCTTTTTTGTCCTGCGTTAACGGTCAGTATAGACAAAGACGCCCAGTGGGAACGTGGAAACGAGTAGGTGGTCGAACACCTGACCGTAAAAGCCCGATTGGTTCAACTAACAATCGGTGGGAGAAAAAGAAAACCCCCACTTCAGTCCTACTATTTTAGTTGGACTGAAGTGGTATGATTTAACCTTACAAGTAATGTTGTATTGATATAGAGGAGGGACGATAGATTGAAGAAAACCTTATCCTTATTACTTGTGTTCTTTCTTCTATTGCCTGGACTATTGCTATATCGCTATTATTGGGATGCCGCAATAGAACAAGATATATTGACTGCAAATAGTTATAGAACAACTATTGGTGAAGAGTATAGGGCTGTAAACTTTTTTGTGAAACCTGATTGGTTTACGTTGCATTCCAAGAAGCCGCAAAGTATGCATGAGGTGGTCACCCGTATTGGCAACTCTAAAATTGTGCTAACAGAAGTGAAGGTACGAGAAGAGGTGCAAGATATTTACTTCACATTTACTATCGAAAATAAATTACCTAGATCGCAAGGTTATTTCTTAACGCAAAATTTAAGGGATGCGTCAATTGATATAGCAATGCCATTTATTGAACTACGGGGGGATAATGAGCAATCCATCGCCCTTGGCCAATTTTCACAAGGGCCAGGAGATTTTTTTAGTTTCGGTCTTAATTTAGAAGATGCAACGGCAATTCCACATGGATTTTCGGTAGTCGCCAATCTATATTATGGTGTGCAATATGAAAAAGATTAGCACAGTATTCGCTAGTTTTCGAGGGATGTCAACCCTATCTATAACGTAAGTATTTCATAGATTGGTGGAACTTGCCAAAATATATTATAAAAAAACCCCCGTTTAACAGGAATCTACTCTTTTGTTGGCGAAGCTAGCAGATGTTGGTAAGATTTTTTATCGATTCATCCTTTACGATAGGTTGCAGAGAGGAGAGATTGCAAAATGAAAAAAACACTCACTGCAATTTGTGTCACATTTCTATTAGCAGCTCCAATTCAGTTGGCTTCTGCTGCATCTAATACTACAGAGGGGAATACAGTTAAACAAACAACAAACTGTACAACTTATTACTATAAATGGTCAAGTAATAATTGGCAGGTGAAAAAACCAACACAGGTTACAACGCCATCAAAACCAACACAAACAACGACTAATAATAATACACAGACACCGCAAAAAGATAATACAACAACAGCACCATCTACTTCAAAACCGACATCAACTACGTCTGATGTCAATGCATTTGAACAAGAGGTAGTAAAATTAACGAATGCAGAACGTACAAAAGCTGGCTTATCAGCACTACAAACGGATACAAAATTAATGGCAGCAGCTCGTGAGAAATCACAAGATATGCAATCAAAAAATTATTTCTCACATACGAGTCCAACATTTGGTTCACCATTTGATCGCATGAAAGCATTAGGTATTACGTATAAAGGAGCAGGTGAAAACATTGCCAAAGGTCAACGTACACCACAAGAGGTTGTACAAGCTTGGATGGATTCACCAGGTCACCGTGCTAATATTTTAAATGGTAAATTTACACACATCGGTGTAGGTTATGTGAAGTCAGGTAACTACTGGACGCAACAATTTATTCAAAAATAATTAGTAATATCTTTCTAAGAAAAGCTAGTTTAATAATTTCATGATCTAGATGTCCAAAAAAGTCTTCAATGGCTTTTTTGGACATCTTTTTATTTTGTAGCATTGTTGTTTAAGCTGTGCGAAAAATTACGCCACTCTTGCACTTGGGTTAGCACGCGTAACGTTTGAAAAAAGCCGTTTTTGCCTATACTTCCTCTATAGGAGGCGTTTTATGGATAAAGTGGAATAATGATGAAAAGTATACAAAAGGCCTTTTATCATTCATCTGATTTTACAGTTAGACAGGTAGATTGGCGAAAAGGATCATCTGCAATTTTATGCTTTTATGCCTCGCTAGTAGATGCCAAAGAAGTGCAAAGAATTCTTTATACTATCTATGCTCGTTTGGATACGGAGAAACCTTTTTGGAGTGAAACTTTAGTATCAACGCTAGAACGCTTCTCGCTACCACAAGCAGTTAAACGGATTTGTAATGGAGAAACACTTATTGTGTTACCTAATTCAGGTGAAATGCTTTCTCTCACTATATTGAATGAGGTAAATCGAAATCCAGATGAACCTAATAATGAACATATTCTTCGAGGATCACATGATGGTCTGATTGAAAACCTTGATACAAATTTAGCTTTGTTACGGAAACGAATTAATACGCCTGCCCTTGTCGTGAAATCCTTTTTAATCGGTAAAGAGACCAATACAAAAGCCTATTATCTCTATATGGATGGCGTTATAAAACCAGAGACCCTACAAGAATTAGAAAAACGTATTCAAGCCATAAATATTGACTATTTTTATAGTATGGGCCAGCTAAGCGATGAGTTAGAGGACTCCGTATGGTCGCCATTTCCTCAATTACTCAATACCGAGCGACCTGATCGCGTGGTTGCCAATTTAGTAGAAGGGAAAGTCGTTGTCATGACCAATACTTCGCCAGCAGCTATAATAGCGCCTGTGACGTTTTTCAATTCGAGTTTTTAACGCTGGTGATGTTCCTTTGAAAACGAACATACGAGACATGTTTTTTTAAATTGAATTTCGTGGTGCTAGTAACAATTTAAACATTAGAAATGATACAAACGGCTCGACGTGGCAATACACAGGTGCTAGTAGTGCCAATGACGTGATTAAGCTAGAAACGCCTACTAGATTTACTAAGAACGGTTTAAGCATTTTCAAAGACACAAATAAAAAAGGCCTGATACTATCACCAGGTTGGAACACTATGCAAATTTCAGGTGCAACCCATTTCACGTATGCGTGTAATCGGCACGACCTTAGACAAAAGGATACCGTGGCGATTTAAACTTTAATTTCGGTCTGTTAGAAGCCTTAATCGGTGAAGCGAGTGGGGTTACAGACGCTTTACGAGAAGAAATGTTAGGTCAAATCAATAATTTACAACAGCAAATTGATATGTTAACTGGTGAGAACATTGGGGAATTACTTGCTCGTTTGAATGATTTAATTCAACAAGCTCTAACAGCTGCACAAGATGCAAGAACGGCTACGACTGCAACGGAACAAGCAACGGCTTTAACTAAAACCGCAACAGAGTTGGCGAATGCAAGCGCAACACTAGCAGAGGAAAAAGCACATTACGCAGAGGGTAAAGCTATTTTAGCGCAAGAGGCTGCCACAACAAGAACAAGATCCTTTAGCATTTAGCTATTTAACAAAAGAAAATTTAGCTTTACAGTTTACTAAAATTGATACGGATTAGTTTCATATTGTTCAGTAAGCGCTACTCACATCGAGTAGCGTATTTTAATATAAAGGAAGGCGAGATTATGCGAATCATATTAAATAGAGGACATTCAAGAGTGACTAAACATGATAATTTAAGAAAATCTTATCGACTAATTATAGAGAAGTGGTAAAATAAGGTAAGGAGGTGCGGTGAATGAGTTTTATACTTTTTGCTGTTATTCACATACTAATCGGTATTGCATTAATATATTTTTATGGAAAATTACCAAAAGCTATAGCTGTATTATTTATTGTCTTTTTTGCTTTCAGTATTATTTATGGGAGTGCGGTAATTCTATTTATTAGTTCAACTAACGGGGCTCCTTAGTTGAATAGCTAAATATCCAACTCACAT
>NZ_JBMGUV010000011.1:0-151692 GCF_049058285.1 Lysinibacillus sp. UGB7 | reverse complement strand
ATCTAAATAATATAAAGGGCTAAAAATTTACAATCATTTCCATGACCTCTTTTTTGTTGTATGATAAATAAAAATGAAATTTAAAGAGGAGTGGAATATTATGCTGAAGATTTTACAAATTGTTTTTGTAATCATAGTAGTCTCTCTCTCAGCTTATCTACTTATAACACGTGATTACGATCTGATTTTTTTAATGGTATTCTTCTCGGGTTTAGTCATGTTAACTCGAGGAATTGAAGAATTTCAGAGAGAGAACAAAGTTTATGGTTGGTTACTGATCGGGCTATTTTTATTTTCAGTATATGTGTCAATTCATAGTTTCGTATTGATCTAAATAAAGGAGTGGTTTTTATGTGAACTTTGTCCACTTTCTAAATATTTTTCAGTCAAACTTTCTAAAACAAACTTACTACAGTAACAATGTGCACGGAAATGCACTGTAAAACACATTCGCTTACAATAGCACGTCAAGCTCTATGTGCTCCTACAAATGAGCTATCGACAACTAAATAGGTTTACCACAATAGACGAGCCTTCATCCTGAGTGGGGATGAGGGTTTTTATTATGCTTTGAAAACTGCATCAAACAGCCAAAACTATATGTGATGAGAGGGACGAGTTTGGTGTGGTTTTGAAAGTGGAATTTGTAGAAAATTATTCCAATTTTTTACCTCTCAGATTATTATTGAGTGGGAGGATAAGTAATGAATAAAAATTTTAGTTTATTGTATGACAGTGATGAGATTAATAGGTTTTTTAAAGATATATTAGTTCTAGACATTTATGATTATAACACTATGGAAAAATATGTAGAGAAAAACGTGGGTAAATTGAGTGTAAAAGAACTAAAAATTATATTAAAGACTATAACGGAGGAAAAAGATAATCTTAACTCCATTAGAATTTTTTTGTTACTCCGTTCACTGCTTTATTAACTATAATTGCTATCTTTATAACAGCATTTTTTACGATTTTTACTGCACTATCCATTTATTTAATTCCTACGGGAGATGAAAAAATAATTAATAGTGTTGAGGATGCATTTTCATATTGTCCGGAATTGTAATAGCATATACTATCTTGTTTTCATTATATTTTTTTCTAGAAATATTAAATATGCTAAAAAAAGTAAAATTACAGGAAGCTATTAAAGTAATTTTAGCTATAAAAAAATCGAAATAAACATAAACATCCTTCGGGGTGTTTTTATTTTGCCCTGAAAAGCCAGTATCGTGCAGACCTCCCCTTGCTGCTAAACAAACGGTACTTGCTTTGGAGAGTAGAATACATAATAGGTCAGGTTCATCGTGAACCAGACATGATTCTGGAGATGGTGTTTATGAGATATGGCTAATTGGGATGAAATTAAACAAGAGTGGGAAACCACAAAGATTACACTGGCTGAAAGTGTCCACTATTCGGGGTTCAGTTCAGTCTTGATATAGGGGTTTTGGGGCTGTCTCTTAGAGATTAGCCCCACTTTTAGCCCCAGTTTCAATAGCACGGTCAAATGTATCTATAATTTTATCTTCCATTTCCCTCAATACATGCCCGTATGTTTTATAAATCATTTCAGGTGTGTTCCCCAATCGTTCGGCAATCGCCCTTACCGGTACACCGTCATTCATTAAAATAGTAGCGTGCGAGTGCCTGAGAGAATGGATAGTGCACTCTTTTAGTCCAGCACGTTGAACAATTCTTTTAAAGCCTTTGTGTAGGGTTGTCAGCGGCATAGGTATCATGCTTTCTAATGAAAGGAATACATAATCCTCAACCTCTAGCCCCGTATGATAACAAATTTTCTTTGATTACCTTTTGATAACGAATTAACTGATCAATGACAATCTTACCAACTTTGATTTTACACCGTGTTCAATCAAGAACTAGGTAAATAAAAAATCGCAAATGCTGATTATGTAAAAATAGTCCAAGATGGTAACGAGTGGCGATTTACTACTGGTACATACGCAACTTAAGCAGTTGCCGATAATGCAATTGCAGAGATGAAACGTCTTGGCATTTTATCGTATGCCGAGTCAATACCTGCATAACATTAAAGACTAAGATAGCTTAATTGCCGTCTTGGTCATTTTCTAATTCATGATTAAAAATTTATATAACCTTCATCACTGTCTAGATCATAATATCGAAAATCTTTTATTCCGTGTTTTTCCTGTAAGTATTCTTTTACTATTTCTATATCTTTACCAAAAGTAGGAAATGGAAAGCTTCCAAATCTAATTATATGGGATTCTTCTTCAGATATAGAAGCGTATAGTATTTCCTTTTCATCGTAGTGGAAATTGACATTCCACCCTCTATAACAAATCAAATAAGTTCCGTCGTCTCTTAGTCCGCATTTGTCTTCATAAGGAACGATGTTAACATTACATAATTTATCATTTATAAAAAATGAATCCATGTTGCCTTACTCCTTTATAAATTTTATTTACACATTGCATTTTAATGGAGGTTTTTGATTAAGTACATAATTATTTTAATCCAGAGATTGAACCGCCGTATACGGAACCGTAAGTACGGTAGTGGGCGAGGTCAGCTAGTGATGAAAATACCTTTAAACCAGATGAACCCCTCTCAAGAGCTCACTACGCATTATTCCTATATCGCGTTTTTAATTATGAAAAATCGACTGAAAATCCAGTTGAAATTCCAGAAAAAGAAATTCTTAAATTAAGCATGGATATGTCTTTTGAAAGCAGGACCATATTTTCTATCTCAGTGGCAAAGGCTGTCCGAAACGTAAAGCTTATGATCCTACTAAAATGCAGAGGATGCAAGACGTAAAGGCAATTAAAAAACATTGGGAAAGAACTAGAGCACATTAGTAAATTGCGTAGGTGGAAGAAGTGAATCTTTGAAAGAAAATGTTCAATGAGTTGTGACTAAGTATGCATGTGAGGAAAGAAACTAATAAAAGGGTCACCAGGGTGGGGGTCGACCCTTTGGTCATAACAACAGTGTATAAAGGTTATAGAAAAGCATTATACTATTATTATGATAGTTTGTAGAAGGAGTAATAGAGATTATTGATTGTTGCCAATAATGAAGGTGTTAATTATGCATGAAACTAGCGCCGACAATAATTAAAAGAATAAATAGGACAACGATTAGAGCGAATGATAAATTATCATGTTTGCCATAGTCTGTACCATAAACTTCATTTCCCATATTAAATTTCCCCCTTTCTATAATCTAGAATATGTAAAGTTATAGATAGGAGAGATGCTATTCATCTAATCAATCATTCTTTCCTTTTGTAAAAAATAAATAATCATATTACGTAGTTTGATAAAGAACGTGGTTCGTGTGGAGCTGTATGAAATCCAATTGAAGTAGATATTTATAATTCCTAATTAAAAGAATATTACTGAAAAGGGTCACTTCCCATCCAAAAGTGACCCAAACCAACAAATCGGGAGGTGTAAGGCTATTTTAGCTTTACATTACTATTATTATGATTGGATTACTATGTTTATATAGTTCATTGCCTTTGAATTAGATTTAAATTAAAAAAACCGCAGCGAGGGAAGTTGCTGCAGTATAGAGATTAACTGCACAATATGTTATTTCTTTTCATCTTTTTTACTATCCCATGCCCATGTTATAAACGCATAAACAATAGTAGCAAATAAGGAATAAAAAAATTTTTCATTCAAATCCCAATTACCTTTTCTGAAATAATCTCCAACTGATAAAAGTAAAAACAATATGACGAAGTAAAAAATATATAAGTATTTTCTGATAAATGTCATTTGAATCACCTTAATATGTATTTTATGTAAATTGTAACATAAAAAAAGCTGCAGCGAAGGGAGTTGCTGCAGCTTTAAATCAGTAGAGAAAAACTTTATGACAATATTTATTTTGTACACTTTATGTTTATTTATGCATTAAAAAAGCCGCAGTGTATCAGACGCTACAGCCTAGAATTGATTCATGCCCATTGATGTTGCATTAACAGCATTATACCACAACTTAGGAGGGCAAAATTAATGGGCAAACAAGGGCAAAATAAAGTTATAAAGAAAATTTATTACACTGGATTGAGCATTATCGATGGATGGTTGAAACGATTGAGGAAGCAAGACAGCCAGTAGAGAAGGTTGATAACGGCAGTTACATTAGAGCTAAAACAACTATGTATGGCATCGAGGCAACACTACCAAAGGCAAGTGGTGGTGCATGTGATCCAGTTCTTGGCATTTATAAAAATTAATTACCAGGAAGGCGACTGACGACCCATAAACTTGTTCGGGGCATGACATACATGACCGGCCTATATTTTTTAAAAGATTAGGTATCTAAATAATATAAAGGACTAAAAGGAGCAGAACGGAAATGCACTGTAAACTAAAAACAATTTGATTTCCAATATAACATGGTGTAGTTCTACCACGATTTTGCAAGTGAGTTATCGACAATTAAATAGGTTTACCACAAAAGATGAGCCTTCATCCTGAGCGGGATGGAGGTTTTTATTATGCTTTGAAGACTGCATCAAACAGCCAATACAAAATGTGATGAGAGGGCGGAGTTTGGTGTAGTTTTGAGAGTGAATTTGTAGAAAATTGTTCCAATTTGTTACTTCTCACATTATGAGAGTGGGAGTGATTGGAATGTATAGTATAGGGAATTTTATGAAGCTTATGGAATTATAAGAGGAAAATAATTTACTTGAAGCTGAACTAAATTTGCTTGCAGAAAACAAAGTTCAACCAGAAATGAAACAAGCAATTATTAGTTTGAACGATAAATTATTACGGTATTTGGAAGCGTGGGGTTTTAAGGTTCAGAGCAGAGATAATAGATTTATAGCTTCGTATAAAAAAGGGACTATTAGCACAGAAATTATAGAAGACGATACGCACTCAAATTAAAGATAAATAACAATGAAATTGATACAATAAATTCAATTGTTTCACCTAGGATATACTATAGGGCTCAAGAAACTGTTGAGGATGAACATTTTGGGAAACAGATAATGGATGTTCAGAATAAAATTAAAGAGAAAATGGGGTTATTAACCAGTTATAAAGATTTGAAATTTGAGTATCAAAACAATAAAAATGATATCTTTTATTCTGAAGAAGAGTTAATTGAAACATATTTTGGATAGAGTAACAGACGCACCTTCAGTAGTAAGAGGGTGTTTTTATTTTGCCTTGAAAAGTGAGTATCGAGCAGAGTTTCCTCCCCTTTGATTCGTCGGTACTTGCTTTTAGAGTGAAATAATTCATCAAAATGTTATTACATATTTTCAGTATTCTAACTTAATATTAGATAAGAAAAGCACCCCTTCCAAAATATTTTTCCTAATAGAATCCATTCACGTTCGACCACGAATGGATTTTTTTGAAAATATAAATAATGGAAAATTATTAATATTATATTCTTTGATGTATTTATTATAAAAAATAGTATTTTTTTCTATAATTGAAATTTTATATATGATATACTATTTTTGTTTTACATAGAAATTGGTAATAATTTGTTGATTGAAGAGGAGGGGAAATAACATCTTTAGAAGGTGTGATTGGTATGAGTAAATTGAAACATTTTTTTGGAAAGTTAAATAAGATTGATATGTTTTCACCGTATTTCTTTTTACCGTTTATTTTAGTGCTATATTTCTTTACAAGCTTATTTGATTGGCATAAATTTGAACAATTCAGTGTACGTATATCCATATGGCCAGTCGTTATTTTAGCTCTTGTCTGCTATTACATAGGTGTATATATGATCGATAAACGCCAGTGGACGATTCCTTCATTCGGGCTTTCGCTCCTAGGAAAATATGTGATTCACTTTGTTATTATATTAACTTTGCTTGGGCTAGGTGCCTATTTAATGATGATTTTTAGTGGCGACTTAGGGATTACTGACGAAGCAAACCGCCGTAATCTAGACCCAAAGTTAAACTTCTTTAGCCAGTTATTATGGTTTGGGACTTTATTGCTGTTGTCTTATAAAATGATTTTGGAAAAGAATATGACATGGAAAAAGGCAATCATCTACGGTTCAATTTTCGCGGTGGTGATGTTCCTGTTCTTATTAATGGGCTATCGAACGCCATTAATCATCATGTTGTTTACAGGAATCATCATTTTCCACTATGTGGTTAAACGAGTAAAGTTGACGTGGTTCTTAACGGCATTAGTCGTGATTGGTGTTGCTTTCTCAATGTTTGGATTTATACGTGTCCTCACAGAGGATTTATCAAAAGATTTTAATAACCGTGATCAACCGAATGTGGAATTAACAGCAGAGGCAAAAGAGAAGCTATTAACGGCTGAACAAAAGGTAAACTTAACACCAAAATGGATGCGTGCCATAAACGCGGAAAGTGTAACAAGCCATATCGTTTTGAGTAAGATTATTGAGTATACACAAGATGAAGGGCACTTAAATGGTGAAATGCACAAGGGGATTTTCAATACGATTTTACCAGGTGAACAAACTTCACCTCGCATGAAGGTAACAGAAGTCGTAAACTCAATAAGTGTAAAAGATGGTATATTTATTACTCGTGAAACACGAACAACAACCCCGACCTTTATAGGACAATTGTTCTTAGATGGTGGTTATTTGTTAGTGGCGATTGGCTTCCTGTTATATGGTGTGTTAATTTCATTAATCTATAATAAAGTGAAGCAGGAGGGAATTCGCAGTTTCCATACTGTAGCATACGCATTTATTATTACGTTGTTTACCGTATCGATGCATACGGGTTTACTAGATTTAATCTTTATTTTAATGCTTGGGTTTGTGATTATCGCATCCTCTATCATTAAAACGGACAAGCGAAAACTTCAATCTTAGAAAAGATAGGCTTCACCAAAAAGTCGGTTTACACTTGCTTTTGGTGATAGCCTTTTTTTGTGGGGTATATTGAAAGGCATGTAAATATATTGAAACTTTTTGCTGTTTTAACCGTATAAGTAAAGAAGTGAGGTGGAAACACATGCTCCAGCTCAGAATATATGGTGTCATCATGTATTAGTGGATGGTTATTACTAGATAAGTATTTTTACAAGCGATTTCAAATTCCAAAGCAACCAAGCATGATGGATCAAACGGTTCATACAGAAGCGAGAGAATTTCTAATAGGCCTTTATCTTCTTAAGTAAATGTTAATGTTGAGCACACTTGCTTATTTTGTTAGTTATTTGAGTATTATGTCTGTATTAATGCGAATCTAAATTAGAATGTACAGACAAGAGGAGGGGTGATATATGATAAAAAGTAGGCGTTACTTTAGTATAGCCATAGTGCTGTTATTCGTTGGTATATTGCTAGCGATGCCGTACCCGATGCGTTGAATAATATTAGCGATGTTGTTTTGTTGAATGTTCCTATCGTTACACTTGATGCTATTCAAGTAAAGAGTATATTTGCAATCATCTTACTAATCGGAAGTCTTTATTTTTTAAGGAGGGCATTGAAGAAACATTTCTTTATGGTATATGTAACTGTGATTTTAAGCTTTGTCTTTATACCATCTTTCTTTGTTTATATCTATCAAATTACATTTGCAACAGGCATTGAGGCAATATCGTTTGAAGCCTATAAAAGTGATTGTACATTTGAAATACTGGATGAAAATACTTTACAAGGGGCTTGCCTATTAGCGCTACATAATTTAAGTAAGGATGATGTTACGTTTCAAGTAGAATTTAATGATGCCCACTACAAGGAAAAAATGATCTTCATGAATAATAATGCACCATACGAGGTTACGCTTCACGGACAACAAAAAAAGCTAGTGAAAATTAAGACAGTAATGGATATGACACAAATGGAAGGTCACATTGATGAAGGCAAAATATCCAATCTAAGTATTAAGATCTCAGCATGTCATCAACAACGGAGGATATAACAGGGTTACGTTTAGTGAAGGATAATCAATAAGCTATACAACATTACATAATACTTTTATATTGACAAACAGAAAACGATACTATCCAAAATAGGTGATGGATAAGTTAGAGAATATTCAAACAGTACTCCTCAAAAATTTAAGGGACATACTCCATTTAGAACCGAATAGCTGAGCTAAATAAAAAGCCTTCTCCCTATCAAGGAGAAGGCCCGTTTATTATTGTGTGATGCGATTGAAAAAAGCATTTACTTTTTGCATATCAGCTACATGCTGATTACAGTTGGCACTGTCCGCACAAATGTAATTACTGTGATTGGTAAATGTTCCAACGACTTGGCCTTTAACGGAAGTTGTAAAAAGACCAACATCGGAGTGACGGTTACAGATCGCACAAATACCACGAATCGTACTGTTTGCGAAAATACCTTTAATGGCTTTTAGCTGCCCTTCTTGCTCGATGAGTACATATTTTCGATGCGTACCAGGATCATCCCAAGCTAAATAGCACATTTGCCGAAAATCCATATCATTCAAACTGGGCAACTTTAACTTTTTTTCCTTTTTGAACAAGCTTTTTATCGTACTTGCTGTGACTGGTTTGAAAGGGATGACGTAGGGCTTTAAACTTTCTAAATAATCCTCACCCTGTTTACGCTCTGTTACGGTAAATAGCGTCTCGATAAGCTGAGCTTCGGCAGCAGTCATTGTAACCTTCGTTGTAATTTCAGTTTCAACAATACCGCGAACGGCGAGAATGACATTTTTATCTTTTGTTGTAGCAAGTGCTTGTAAGATTTTATTCATTTGTTGCTCGAGTAAATGATAGTTAGCAACCGTTAAAAACGGCTGGATTGTTTGTTTTTCCATGTGAAATCACTCCATTACATATAGGCTTTTGGTTGTGGCCTAAAGAGATCATCCATTATGTTTCATCTGGGTTAACTTAATCTAGATCTCTTTGACCTGCAAAGATGTGGTTCTAGAGCAAGCATTACAAAAGAATGCGACCATTTCGATTCCTCCTTGTAAAGAAAACTACAATTATCTTAACATTTTAAGGAAACGAAATAAAGAAAAGGAGTAATTTATTTGTAATACATGCACTACTTATTATCAAACTCAGGAGATAGAGGCAGTTCATTTAAAATGTCGATAAATAGCAAAAGTTGGGCGATAAATCACAAAAGATGGGTGATAAAACAAACAAGTTAGGCGATAAATCCAAAAAGTTAAGGGATAACGAGATACCCTCCTAAAAAAATCCTCTTTTAATATATCGATAATTACGATATAATCGTTTCTAACGATATAATAAAGGAGTAATAGTCATGATTGAGGATATAAATAATTATTTTACAACCATTTTCTATCATCTGCACGCTACACATGAGGATGTTATTTCGCATCAGAGTGTCCGCATATTGCAAATGATTCAAAAGGAAGATGAAGTGACGGTTCGTCAAATTGCCGAGTTATTGAATATTTCACAAAATACAGCGTCTGAACATATAAAAAAACTAGTACGTAATGGGTGGGTGCAAAAGGAGCGGGCAGTTGATGATCAGCGCAAAGTGAATCTCCACCTAACGGCGCAAGGGCTAACTGTCGTAAAGAAAAACACTGAATTGGATGATCAGAAGCTACAGTATGCACTAAATCATTTATCAGCTAGTGAACAGCAAACAATCTTACAGGCATTTCGTCTATTAAGTGAGGTGTCGAAGTAATGTATACACTGTTAAAAATTCTTAGCTCCGCAGCAATTATTGGTATCGTAACAGAGGTGGCAAGGAGGTTCCCTACATACGGGGGCATTATTGCAGCTCTACCACTTGTCAGTATTTTAAGTATTATTTGGCTGACGGTTCAAAGTGAATCGAGTGACCATATCCAACGATTTACAGTTGGTGTTTTGGTCGGTCTTCCAGCAACGATGGTCATGCTTTTTGTCATCTATATGGCGATGAAATCATCCGTCCATATTGTGTTTGCGATTGGACTGGGCATTATTTCGTGGGCGGTGTTTTTAGGTATTCAAAAAGCGGTTGCGGGTGTATTTCATATTTCAATTTAGAGTAGGAGATATATAAATGTCAATTGTACTAATTCAGCAGTTGCCTCAACAAAAAGTTTTGCAGTTTTTTAAAGAGCATTGGGGAAGCACAGAGATGGTTATTTCCAGTGGCATCTATGACTGTAGCCAATTAGATGGCTTTGCTTATGTTGATGAAGATCAAACAATTATGGGCCTAGTCACCTATATTATTCGTGGTGAGACATGTGAAATTATTTCGCTCGATAGTATAGATGGTGGAAAAGGTGTTGGTTCATTACTTGTACAAGCCGTAGAAAAAAATGCAGCCCAAAATGACTGCATCATGATGACGCTTATTACCACAAACGATAATTTACCAGCATTAAGATTTTATCAAAAAAGAGGGTATCATTTAGTAGAAATCCTACAAAATGCAGTAGAGCTTGCAAGAGCTAATAAGCCTGAAATCCCATTGATTGGCGATCAAGGTATTCCGATACGTGATGAAATTGTATTGAACAAAACATTGTAAAGTACTGTGAATTTTTGATAATGAAAAAATCGATTCCACTGGCAATGATTTCTCGCTATACTTGTTGTGAAGCAGGAAAGAGAGGAATAGAATGAAAAAAGTACTATTTGTTGTGTTTTTTAGTTTGTTTGTGGTGGGGGCTGTTTTGATTATCTATCTAAAAAGTAATCCACCACTTGTCATAAATGGTTATACAAGCCTTGATGATAATTCAACGGTTCGATTTATAGAAATTGACAATAAGGGACTGCGGGAGATTCAGTTACAGAGTATTGTCGTCAATGAAAAGCATCCTGAAAGTGTTGAATTGGTGGTAAGTAAGTCTGAGCCATTTGAAGCAGAAACTAAAATAGAAGGCAATCCAAACTTTACATTTCATAAATTACAGCAAGTGAAGATTTTCCCTAGTCAATACATAGATAGACAGGCAATTGGCAAGCAGCCACAGCACTACGCTCTAAAGGTAAATGCTTCAGATATCCAAAAGATTACCATTCAGTACGAATATTTAAAAATGCCTTTTACAGTAACTGCTGAATTGCAAACGACAAAATAGAAAAAAATAATGAATGAGCGAGGTCAATGAAAGCTTCTACCTTCTACCTTCTACGATCTCACAAATGAATGGGATGCCTACTTATTACTTCTTAAGTAAGGCATCCCGTTTTTTGTCACATCATTTATGCCCATGTCATATCCTAAGATTGTTTGGTGAAAACATACTATTATACCCAAAACATGGTAATCTATTGGTAATAGTAATTGGGAAGATAGGAGGGGTCTAATGGGGTTGATTATTATTGGCGTCGTGCTTGTCATGTGTATTTTTATTGCGATTTTAGTTGCTGTATTTAAACTCTCAAAAGAAGATATTAAACTTCAAGTAGCAGCGACGTGTGCAGGGAAAAATGAGTTGGATCAGGCTATTATAAAGATATATTTTACATTCTCAATTGGCAAACTCGCCAGTCGCAAAAAAGAAATACTCGGTACTATTGACTGGTCAGAAGGATGGATGCCAGTGTGCTACAATTTGAAAGAGCAGGGGGTATTTAAAGAGGAGCGTTTACTCGTTTCGCAGGGTGAAGATTCGTATGCAACTTTTGAATTTGATGCCACAAACGCGGTAGACGAACAGGGGCAAGGGGAAGGCTATGTCGTTTTAGTATTAGAGAATCCTACAAATGTGACGAGCTTTCGAGCTGGCATCGTACTCGCCGTAACTGCCAATATGGTGACCTATCAACTTTCAGAGTCTACAAGTTGGAACAATGAGTTTGTCATAAACCATTAATTAATCTATAAAATGCTATTCACAAGGGAAATCTTATGAATAGTATTTTTTTGTTTTTGGAAATAAAATGTAAAATATAGTGTTCAACGGAACTTATTAACATCAATTTCGTAAAATATAATAATGAAAGGCGTGTTTGGCTTAAATTCTTCACTTTATTTTTAAAAAAGAAAGGGGAAATAGAAAACACTCACCAAAATGGTGACAGCATTTTCAGATGAATAAAAGCGTGAGTGCTTAGAAAACAAGCGCTTGCTGAAAAGAAGGTATAAATATTTGGACATATTAACGGAAAAGCTCATCATGATATCTTTATTCATTCTCATCATACATTCCATTGAAACACTCGCATATGCAGTGCGTTTATCGGGAGCTCGTGTGAAATTATTAGCTTCGGCACTATCACTGTTTAATGTCATGGTAATGGTATCAAGGTTAGCGAATATGATGCAACAACCCTTTACAGGGAGTTTGATAGATAAAGCACCCGAGGAAAACACCTTTGCGTTTGTAGAGCAGCAATTTCGCATTATTATTGGCTCTGCTTCACTCGGAACTTTACTAGGTATTCTTTTGTTACCAACGTTTGTAGCCATTTTTTCGAGAGCAATTATTCATTTGTCAGAGGAAAGAGGATCTATTCCTGGACTTATAAAAAAGGGCTTTAGTATGGAATATTTTAAACGAGGGATGAAGCATATACGTGTGCCGAGCTTCTCCTATTTAAAGGGAATCAGTTGGCGCGACATCCCACTTAAATTATTTATCATTAATGTAGTGATTACAGCGATTTATACGATAGGTGTTTTGTCGGCACTTTATGCTTCTTTATTGGTGCCTGAAAGAGAGACAACGGCGGTGATGGCTTCGGGACTTATCAATGGGGTGGCGACGATGTTATTGATCGTATTCATTGACCCGAAAATTTCAATTCTTGCAGATGATGTAATCAATCAAAGAGGTAGTTATCTTAGTCTAAAAAGAGTCTCGGTAATGATGATGGGGTCTCGTTTGTTAGGAACAATCTTAGCACAAGTTTTATTTATCCCGGGTGCCAAATATGTAGCATGGTTTACCCAATTTATGGTGTAAATCATTATTTTTTATTATTTAATTTAAGGAGGAGTAACTTGAACCGAGAATCTGATAGTGGTCCAACAGATCATTATGATGAGCAACTTCTCACGATTGATGAACAAATTTGTGCGTTAATACAACAGCGTAGAAACCTTTCAAACAATAATCCAGGTCTTCCTCCAGATGAGGCAATGTCAATATGGGCTAAAAAATACGGTTTTTATGAAGCCTATCTTGCCTCGTTATTTTACATGATGAGAACGGAGAATCATTATAAACCACGTGTTGAACCAACTGATTTTAGGAAGTACATCCCCGTTTTAAAATCGCTTGAAAAGGATGGACGAAATTACACGGTAAGCTTTATACGTCAATATGAAAATGCTAGCGTTGTACAACTACTCGTCGATTGGGATGCTACAAATGATACGCCCATAAATCTTATTCAAAAATCTTCTCGCAATCATTTTGAGTTGTCTTTAGGGGAACCTTATGAATGTCGGTTGGATCGCAGTGGAGGGTCAACAGGACATTATAGTACTAACTTTGTTGTTACGCCACCGTTGCCTGACGATATTGCAGGACTAGACTTTGTCTTTAAAGAATACAGTGACGTCTTTGGAGAAAAACCTACAGGATTAGCAATTGTCATGCAAGGGGACTAACTACTTTTCACTTCCACTGTGTTTGACAATTCATATGTAAACGCAAGATTCAAGGGAGAGTAGCGTCGAAGGGGAATATTATTTGTAAGAGGGTGATTTCTCCTCTTGCTTGCATTTTTATGCAATATAGGAAGTAGGTCATAAACTATAGTGAGGGGTTTAGTTACACCTGGGAATATTCATCTTATGTTACTAGGGTTAGGAATAAAAGGGGGACTAAAGAAAGAAGTGAAATCGATGAAAAAATACTACTGCCTGCTGTTAATGATTTTCATATTAGGTGCATGTAGCGAGGGCTCTCAAGAAGTACATTATGTGGCAAAAAGCGAGCATTGGAAAGCAATTTATCACAGTAATACCAATAACGGCTTACAGCTAATTTATCTTGGTGATGAACTAGAACTTGGCGATTTACACATAAATATTGAAGGTGCACAAGACTCACTGGATATGTTAGATATTCGTGTAAATAGTGATGGTAAAGTTAGTATACCTAAAAAAGATATGGCTAAAATTTTCAATGAAAGTACCTCCGAAACGATTATTCAAATTAGTTGGCAGTCAAACAAAGAAATATTAGATGTTCAATAAGTCTTGAGATTACGGGCTTTTTCCCGCATGAACGGTCAGTAAGCCCGAGATGGTCTATGCACTGACCGTAAAAGCCTGATTGGTTCAACTAGCAAACCATGGGAGTTGAAGAAAACCCCCATGGTTTGCTAGCACTCGATAGGTATACATACAATAATTGGAGTGTATTATGAAAATATAACAGACGAAGATGATGCACGGACAACATAAATTGCTTTTGGAGTGTGTGATGACGAAACAATGAGGAATAAAAATATTTTTTTATGGTGAAATAGCTGTAAAAATACATTGCTGTATCAACAAATAAAGAGAATTCAGCGTACATTAAAAATAATTTTCAATTATTGACAAGTTATGGCGTGTCCGATATAGTGAATATCAATTTCATGAAACAATGAAAACAGCGATGATTAGGACATGAGTTTTGATTGAACGATTCACAGAGAGGGAAGTCTAGGCTGAGAACTTCCTAATGCAGCATCAAACCTTACTACCTAGGAGCAGTGCTTGGAAACTTGCACCGTGTATGCGACGTTACAGCATAGTCAATGAGCCACTAGAGCATCTAGTGGGAATTTGGGTGGAACCACGGGTAATTAACACATACTCGTCCCTTTTTGGGGCGGCTATGTGTTTTTTTATATTTACAGAAAAGGAGAAGAGAACATGTCAAATCAATCAATTAACATTCAGTTTCCAGATGGTAAACAACAAGTATTTACAAAAGGTGTTACACTAACCGACATTGCACAAGCGATTAGTCCAGGTTTACGTAAGAAAGCAATTGCAGGAAGTGTCAACGGAACCATCATTGATTTGACACGCCCGATAGTGGAAGATGCACAAATTACACTATACGATGCTCGCTCAAAAGAAGGAATAGAGGTTATTCGACACTCAACAGCTCATTTATTAGCACAAGCTTTTAAGCGCTTATTTCCAACAGCTCAATTTGGTGTAGGGCCGGTCATCGAAAATGGATTTTATTATGATATCAACATGGCACATACGCTTGTACCAAGTGATTTACAACAAATAGAAAAAATGATGAAGCAAATTGTTCAAGAAAATATTCAAATCTTGCGAAAAGAGGTAACGCGAGAAGAAGCGAAACAGCTATTTGCACACGATAAGTTAAAGTTAGAGCTCCTAGAGGATATCCCTGAAAACGATATTGTGTCGGTTTATGAACAGGATGAATTTTATGATTTATGTCGTGGGCCACATGTATCTTCAACAGGTAAATTACAACATTTTAAATTAATGCATGTTTCAGGTGCGTACTGGCGTGGTAATAGCCAAAATCAAATGTTGCAACGTATTTATGGCGTAGCATTTGCGACAAATGAGGAAATGAATGATTACTTTGTTTTCTTAGAAGAAGCTGAAAAGCGCAATCATCGTAAACTTGGAAAAGAACTTGATTTGTTTATGTTTTCAGAAGAAGCACCTGGTATGCCATTTTACTTAGCAAATGGTCAAATCATTCGAAATGAATTGGAGTCCTTTTTACGCAATCTACAAACAAAATATGACTACCAAGAAGTACGTACACCGTTGATGATGAATCAGCGCTTATGGGAACAATCAGGACATTGGGATCACTATAAAGAGAATATGTATTTTACACAGGTAGATGAACAAAGCTTCGCTTTAAAACCAATGAACTGTCCAGGGCATATGTTGATGTTCAAAAATGAACGCCATTCTTACAGAGATTTACCGATTCGTATGGCTGAATTTGGTCAAGTTCATCGTCATGAGTTTAGCGGCGCTTTAAATGGACTTCTACGTGTACGTTCGTTTTGCCAAGATGATGCGCATATTTTTGTGACACCTCAACAAATAGAGGACGAAATCGCGCTCGCGCTAAAAATTATTGATCAGGTGTATAAGGTATTTGGCTTTCAATACGACATTGAATTGTCGACACGCCCTGATGACTTTATGGGGGATATTAAGCTTTGGGACCAAGCCGAAACGGCATTAGAAAACGTACTAAATCATTTAGGATACCCTTATATAATGAATGAAGGTGACGGGGCATTCTATGGACCAAAAATCGATATTCATATTAAAGACGCCATTAAGCGAAGCCATCAGTGTGCAACAGTCCAACTCGATTTCCAATTGCCAGAGAAGTTCGATTTAACATACATTAATGAGCTAAATGAAAAAGTAAGGCCTGTCGTCATTCATCGTGCTGTTTTTGGCTCACTTGACCGTTTTCTAGGCATTTTGATTGAACATTTTGGAGGTGCCTTCCCAACATGGTTAGCACCTCAACAAGTAAAAGTGATTGGTGTAGCAGATTCGCATCAAGTATATGTACAGCAAGTGATGCAAGCCTTACAACAGGAACAAATACGTGTTAGTGAAGATAATCATCAAGAAAAACTTGGGAAAAAAATACGAGAAGCCCAGATGAAAAAGATACCGTACATTCTAGTGCTCGGTGACAAAGAATGTGACAACCAAAGTGTGACAGTTCGTAAATACGGTAAGTCAGAATTAACGACTATGCCACTTCAGCAGTTTATAGAGGAAATAACACAAGAAATTTGGGATAAAAAGTTGCCTGGTCGTGATTTATAGAGAAGTTGACAATCTATTTTTAATGTAATACTTCTAGAAATGGTTTTTCATGCATACTATTAACTATAGAGATTATATAAACTAACTCTCTATTCATTGACTATCAGCTTGTTGATAGGGGTTATCGTAATGATGATAATGACTTCCACCGAGAAGTATGCTTTTTGTTTCGGCATCAATGACAACGAATTTATGGAATTCTTCTTGTCCATTTTGATAAAAAGATGCCAAAAAATATACTTGTCGATTCGGATGAATAAATGTGTGATTGGAAAGATCCATTTTGTCATTGGCATGATTCGTTTTCACATTAAATGTATGCTCAGCATCCGGTACGTCTTTAAACAGTATTTTTTGACGCATACTAAACGTAGCATTGTTATATTCCTCGTAGATTGTTCTATCTAATTGCTGATAAAATTCGTCTTTATCTAGAAATGATTTAGTTTGATTGACAGGGTATTGTAAAGTTGGGCTGGATGTTTCAACGGGTGCACAAATATTGTCTGTCGAAACTTCTGGCGTTGTTTGAGGTTGAAACAAGTTCGAAATAACAACCAATGATAGAAATAATAACTGCATGATTGTACCTCCTGATTTAGCAATAACAGTAGGTTTCCCTAATTCTTGTTATGTATACATTGATTTACATACTTGTATATGAGGGAAGTTGCTAGTAAGGAGGCTATAAGGTAGCCGTGGCAATAATCTAATTTTGTGATGATAAAACCAGCCATGCGAACGTTTCGTTTTGACTGGTTTTATTGTAAATAAGTATGCTAAATGAAAGTTATTTATAAAAACTCCTCCTTCGACTTAAGATGCTTGCTTTAAATATCTATTCAGTAATACATCTAATTCTTGACTACAATCAACGACTTTGGGATGGGTAAATCCTAAATCTTTTGCCTTTTTGTACATAATTCTTCTTTTAATTTCAATTTCAACCTTCAAGAATTGTTTAAGTAAAAAATTCACAAACATAATTTCCTCCTATGATTTTCTCCATATTCATGAAATAAATTCTAGTGGCCTCGATTCAACTTTTTCATTGTATATCACTTAAATTAAAAAATATGTCATATTGTGTATCGGAAAAGAAATTCGTAAATTAGTCACACATAAGTGGCTTAAACCTTAATAGGGAATAAAATTCGTTAATTAATTATAAAGGACTTTAGTATTTGGTTGATTTACTTTTAATGTAATTTTAATGTAGTTTTATAACTAATATAATAGATTTTTAAGCTTTTGTATGCACTGAATTTTAGAAAATCTAAAGAATAAGACATTTATTTTTAGTGTCTTTTTTACTATATAGAAAGTCGATTAGAATGGTAATAGAATGTAACGAAACGTATTGATCTACTTATCTTGTCATAATTTATCAAATAACCTTTAATGTTGTTTATTTATTAAATAGTTTCTTTCATTTAAGAGCTAAAGATTAAAAAATAAATAAATCGTTGTATATTTTTGTAATAAATGGAATAATTGTTTTAGAATTATTTAAACATTTCTGGAGGAGATGAGTAGTGTAGTGGATACAAAGCTGAAAGAACAAATATTAATGCTAGAAAAACAACTAATGCATTATATAAAAGATGATTTTGAAAAAATACTAGCAGATCATTATGTGGAGTTTGGTAGTTCTGGTATGAAATACGATAAAACAATGCAATTAAGCGCTCTAGATGATGAAACGGGCTTACATAAAATACCTTACAACATTACAGATTTTACAATTAAACAATTAGCCCCGAATATAGTCCATTCCACATATTGTACAACGACAATGGCAAGTGGTAAAAAATCGTTAAGAAGTTCCATTTGGCTTTTACATGAAACGCAATGGAAAATGTACTTTCATCAAGGGACACCAACAATGTGAACAAAAGGATAATACAGAAAAAAAGTAGCCTTGCAGAGGGAAAGACGAAGTGTTTTTTGTGCGACCGTTGGGGCAATTTTAGTTACTAACGTAAAGGATTGGGTATAATTCACAAATAGAAAACGCACGCATTCAGTAAATTTTGAATGCGTGCGTTATTGTTTTCGCTAACCCAATTCAGACCACTCTTCACGTAATAGACCAAATAAGATGATGTCATGAAATTTGCCGAAGCGGAAAAGTTCATTTCGTAAGATGCCTTCTTTTGTAAAGCCACATTTTTCGTAGGAACGTATGGCTGAGCCATTAAAGCTAAATACCTGAAGTTTAATTTTGTTTATCGCGATGTAATGAAAGATAAATGTGATGAGGGTCCGCATGGCATCTGTACCAAATCCTTTTCCGTGCCACTCTTCACCTATTGAAATCCCCACAAAGCAAGTGCTGTTTGTCCAGTTAATCGAAAAGACACTACATGAACCAATAAGCTGGTGAGAAGTCTTTTCAAAAATCCCAAAAATGAATTCTTCTTTTTTTCCACTAATACTTTGAAAGAATGAAGAATGGTCTTCAAATGTATTTGGAAAAGGAATTTCATCATTGGCGAGTAATAAAGTGCTCTTTTCGCTCTCAATTTTTACAAATGCATCTAAATCAGAAGTAGTCATTTGTTTTAAAGTAATCAATTGACCTTGAAGAAAATCATTAAAATATTGTTCCATTATATATTCTCCCTCGTTCAAGGGCTGCAGTATGAGTTACAACCCTTGGATCATTTGTTTTGCAACCAAACATCTACTGATCTTTGCGCAATCATATTCACAACTCCTTAAAATCAGAATGAAAAAATAATAGCACATATTGGAATTTTTTGAAATAATGATTTAATTGAAGTGAAAATTAATGAAAAATGGAACTATTTTCATTTTGATGCGTATAACACTAAGAAGCTATTCCCGAATTGATAGTTTAATGGTAGATAACAACGAAATAGGGAGGTTGGTAATTTTTGTAATTTTAATAATCTAAATGTTTTATCTTTCAAGGATTTATAATTCTTGCAATTTTGCTGATTATGGAAAGTTAAACAACAAGAATGTATTTTAATAGAAATTGTTGAGATTTATTAGTACAAGCTGAGGCAATGATTTAGAACATATATATTGATTCGACACGGACCGCAACCGGACCAAAAAAGAAAGAAGGGTAATAAAGTATGCGACAGTTTAATCGATATTTTAGTGAATTAATTCAATATTTACCTGAAGAAGAACAGCATCAATTACAACTCACTGCAGGCGCAACTGAACACCAAATTTACGCCTTACTGGCAGTGTTTCCACAATGTCCACAGTCACTTATAAGTCTATTAAAAGATGTCAACGGAACATATTATTGTAAGCATGGTGCGCATACGATTTGTGTGCTAGTCCTTGGCTCCGATTTATATGAATATCCTTATTATTTAAAGTCAATTGAGCAAATCATGAATGATGATCACATGGATGCGGAGGATAGCATTTTAGATCGATATGGAGAGTTTATGGACCAAATTGAATTAGATGAACGAATCAATATCCATGTGCCGTTAAGAGAGCGATTATGTTTTTCTGATTGCATGAATAATGGTGGTACGTCGTGCTTATACATTGACTTTACACCAAATGAGCGAGGAACAGTCGGGCAAATAATTCGTTATGTACATGACCCTGATAGTTATGAGGTCATTGCACCTTCTTTTGATGTGTATCTACAGCAACTCATGGATGGGGCATATGAATTTACTGCCATTTATGAGGAAGAGCGGGACTAGGGTTTAATGCTAGTAAACGTTTACTCAATTCACCACTAGAAAGAAGGGGTATAATGCAACTAAAATTTTATGAAGAAACCGATAGACAATTGATTGAGCAGTACACGATAACAGAACAACAGCTTCGTTATACGAAGTCCCCTCAAGATAGCATCGAACTAGCAAGAGTCGAAGCAAGCCGTCATCCAGTTCTAGCACTGAAAGAAGAAAAACTCGTTACGTTTTTGGTGCTCCATGAAAAAGAAGGTGTCATACCGTATTCTACGAATGAACGAGCCATTTTAATCCGCTCATTTTCGACAGATTTTCATGAACAAGGGAAGGGCTACGCAAAGAAGGCATTACAATTATTGCCTACTTTTGTCCAAAAGTATTTTCCTACTATAAATGAGCTTGTTTTAAGCGTAGACTTGCCGAATATAGCGGCACAGGAATTGTATAAGAAATGTGGTTTTGTTGATGAGGGAGTGCGTACAAAGAGTTACGATGAAGAGCTTATAGTGATGAGTTACTACCTTGATGGAAACAAAGTTGACTAAAAAACATGTGATAAAGAGCATTCTTTTTAGCAGGAATTTTTTTGGCTGTTGTACTGACAAATTATCAGTCGTTTGTTTCTACTTAAAGTAAAAAACATGTTCTGGCATCATGGCTGGAACAAAATTTTTTTAGCATCGTCAGTGAAAGATCAATAGCAAGTTACTATTATTACGATTGGAAGAGATGGACAATGGAATATTCGATGTACGCTTGTATGGATGATTTAGATGAACTTGTCACAATCGATCAACAGGTGATTGGAAGTACTACTAGACGTCATTTCATACAAAAAGCGCTTGTAGAAGAACGATGCATCATCCAAAAAACACAGAGCAGTATAGCAGGATTTCTAATTTTCACCACTGATTTTTTTGCATGTAGCTTTATTTCTTTGGTCATCGTCAAACCGACTGAGCGACGAAAAGGCATAGCAACGTCCTTATTAGCAAATTACGTCGAGATGGCATCAACTCAAAAAATTTTTTCTTCGACCAATCAATCGAATACGGCTATGCAAAAAGTATTTGAAACAGCAGGATTTCAAAAGAGTGGCTATATAGAAAATTTAGATGAAGGTGATCCGGAAATCATCTATTTTAAATTAAAGTAGTATAGGTCATCAAAAAATCCTCTTGTTTTTCTTTTCTTATGAGTAAGGCATTTAACCTTGAAGGGCGAACCGCAAGCCTCACAGGTGCAAAAAAGCATCTGTGAGACTTGCGGTTCACTACCCGTTGGCATATCGTGAAACGACTACAATCAATTAGGCAACTCCCGCACTCATTTTCTTGCTTTTACTAATAAAAAGGATGGTCGCCGCAGTTCTTTTTCGAGGGAAGACAGTGTTTGAATAGCTTCTCTATCAGGAATTGGCTCAATAACTTTTTCAATCGCTAGACCGTGCGCAATAAGTTTGTTGATAATGGTTGACATAGTACGGTGGTATTTTTCGACACCTTCAACAAACCAAGTTTGCTTACGCAAGCCCTCATCCTGATAATCATCAATGGCATAATGACACCTGTTACCATCCTTATCGTAAATCCAACTTTCCATTTCCTTACGTGCTGTTACTATCGGATGCTCCACGGAGAAAATTAGTACACCGTTGGGACGTAGCATCGTCGTGATTTTGCCAATTAAGGCATGGAAATCGCTTATATAATGAAGGACAAGGGAGCTTGCAATACAATCAAAGCTGCTTGGTTTTGCCTCAAAATGCTCTAACGATTGTTGATAAAAGTCAATCTTTGGGTGAGCATGCACGCTCTGCGCTATCAAAAGCATATTTTTAGAAATATCAATAGCTGTTACATGCTGTGCTCCGTTTTCAATACAATATTTTGCAAATCCACCCATACCACAACCGATATCAAGTACCTTTAAATTACAAAGATCAGGTAATAACGATTTTAAAGCTGGTTGTTCAAGCAAAGTATTAAAGTTATACTTTGTTTTTCGTAATTGTCGATAATGTTTGAAAAAATTAGGGTCATCATAAATATTTTGCTGCATGTAAAACCTCCAGTTGTTTTACATAACGTTATGTAACATTTGCGCATATTCATTCTCCCATAATTAAACAAAAAGAAATAGACTTATAATTCAATTTTTGGTAGGATGTAGATAGAGGCATGTCAACTTTAATTTTTCGAAGATACCATCTTTTCCCATTGCGGGGATAGGTGGTTTAATTTTAGCTATTCAATGTTTTGACTATGTTAAGGGAAGGGGATTACAACCTTTTGACAATATATCGTACTGTTTACGACTTTTTTTATTTATGTCATTACTATAGGTAGCCATGTTTTTTGTATCAATTCGACAATGGGCGGACTTTTTTAGGTTTAACAATGTTGATTCCACTTTTTTCAGTTTTTCTACTTCAAAAATTCATCATGAAACAAGCTATTATGCATACTTTTTCATTCATAAAACCCTCGAGGAAGTGGTTACTTTTCGCTATACTCCTACCTATTTTTATGGGTTACAGCTATCATACATATATCCGTTTAACCTATTCTGAATTTTTCCTTTTTCCTACTTTTACCGAATTCCTTCCAGTCTTTTTTATTGGCCTTACTATAGGCTCTCTTTCTGCATTGCTAGAAGAAGTAGTTTGGCGTGGTAATTTTCATTACTATTTCCGAAAACAGTACGGTTTATGGTCGACTGCTTGTTTTACAGCCGTTATTTGGTCAATGTGGCATTTACAGATTGCTCTATTTTACAAATCCTATGTCACACCAGGTATCACTTCATTGGTCTATTTATTGTTGCTATGTATGTTGTCAATTATTCTAACGCTGATAAGAGAATATGGAAAATCAATTGTTCCAGTTGCAATCATGCACGGTATGATGAATGTCTTTTATTTAAGTGAAAGGCAATTGTATATATCAATTGATAGTCAAGAAGTGTTAAAAAGTATTGGCATGTTGTTGGCTCTACTAATCTGCATTTTATTCATGTGTCATAAAACTGTAACAATTTTAAAAAAATAAATACATTTGTAGGTGAAAATGGCACTTATTTTGCGGAGCAACGTTCATTTATAGGAGAAGTTAGTTTACAGCTTCTACTAAAAAAGGATGTTAGGGGAAATGAAATTGAGTACAGAAGAGATTTTGAGTTTAAGTAGCAATTCGTTGTTTATCGCATTCATCTTGCTACTAATCGCCATTTTACCGCTAGGGCTTGCTGTGAAATCAAAAGGAAAAATATTTAAGCGTCTGGGACTGGTCCTTACATATATCGCTTTTGTTTTACAATTAGGCTATTTCATTTTAAGGTGGAATGCTGTCGAGCATGCACCAGTAAGTAATATGTATGAGTTTATGACGTTTTTTGGCATTATGCTAACTGGTAGTTTTCTGCTCATTCATTATTTGTATAAACAAATCGTTGTAGGCTTGTTTACGATTCCCGTGTCGTTAATTATTATTGGCTATGGTAGTGTGTTTGCAAAAGAGGTCACACCACTTGTGCCTTCATTGCAAAGTAACTGGCTAACGATTCATGTTATGACCGTTGCCTTTTCGAGTGCGATTTTATCTATTTCCTTTGCAACAGGTATTATTTACTTATTAAGAACCTTGGATGTTTCCAAGAGATCAATTAGTACCTTTGGTTTGGAATTTGTCATGTATTGTTTACTTGTTGTCATTGGCTTTATTGGCGTTTCCACGGTTTTTAACTTAACGACTGATGAAGTAACAGTCCAATTTGAAAATGTTCAAGGCAAGGAAGAAAAGGTAGTTTATACAATGATGCCGCTAATCGTCAATAAAGGTACTGTGACAGAAAACGGGGAATCGATAGGCTTTTTGAAGATAACTAATGCGGTTGATGCGAAAAAGCTGAATTCAATCGTCTGGGCATTTATTGTAGGCACTATTTTATATAGTATCATTCGACTTATCACAAGAAAACCAATTACTGTATTATTAAAGCCTTTAACAAACCGAGTGCAGCCGGCCTTGATGGACGAAATTTCATATAGGGCGGTTGTCATTGGGTTTCCCTTGTTTGCTCTTGGGGGATTATTATTTGCAATGATTTGGGCACAAATCGCGTGGAGTCGATATTGGGGGTGGGACCCGAAAGAGGTATGGGCGCTCATCACATTTTTATATTACGCAGCCTTTCTGCATTTTCGACTCTCTAAGGGCTGGGAAGGGGAGAAAACGGCATGGCTATCTATTATTGGTTTTGGCATCATCGTCTTTAACCAAGTATTTGTTAATTTAGTCATCGCTGGTTTGCATTCTTATGCGTAATTAATTGCAGGAGGAATGGGGTATGAACTATTTTTTTAAGATAAATGCAATAAGCGCTCTCTATGGTCTTTTGTTTTTTACCTTAATAGAATTGCAATTGAATTTTTATCGTATTGTGCGTTTAACGGGCTGGGAAAGCAAAACTATAGATACTTTATTGTTGGTCGTACACCTAATGGCTTTCGTTACTGCCAGCTTGCTACTGTATAAATTGACCTGTAAATGGCTGGGGTGTAGGCGCGCAAATTATTGGACAATGCTTCTTTGGTTACCTTACGCAGTATTATTTCTCATCCTATTCGCCATTGCTTTTCCGATTACAAATCGGGGCGACATGCCAGCACCTGTACAAGGTTTAATACTATTAGCTCAACTTATAAGCTACCCCTTCTGTATTGGTTTTTTGAATTTACTGTACCATGTACAAAATACTGATGTAGTACAGGGATGATAACAATAAAAGAGACACCCACAACATGTGGATGTCTCTTGGATTTTGAACTGTTAATTCTAAATTGAGAATTAAAGTTTCACAACGTTTGTAGCTTGAGGGCCACGGTTGCCTTCTTCAACGCCGAATTCAACTTTTTGACCTTCTTCTAGTGTTTTGAAACCTTCAGATTGGATAGCAGAGAAGTGTACGAATACATCGTTTCCACCTTCTACTTCGATGAAGCCAAAACCTTTTTCTGCGTTAAACCATTTTACTGTACCTTGTGTCATTAGAAAAACCTCCAAAAATTAAATTCAACAATCATATTCCTTCACTCAGTATAAAAAAACACATAGTTAGAAGATCGCATGAACACGACACTTTTGAATGCGTGATTTCATTGTTTACGATGAAGCAATTTAATTATTGTTTTTATTATATAACAGATTTATACATTTATCCAGCATATTCCGTTTTTTAGTAAGAAAAAATTACATGGGATTGTTTACAAGTATAATATTGAAAAAACTTACTAAAAAAGAGGGGATTATTGTGCCATTTTCCATCCATCCAAAGTTAAAAATAATCAACTAATAAAAATCGCTTCATAAAATTTATTTCGATAGCATTCATTTTTTTTAGGTAATCAGTCAATCCATGCTTTTTCCTTGGCGACAATTACTGCTTCGGCACGTGATTCGACATGGAGTCTTACAAAGAGTTTAGATAAATAATTCTCAACCGTACGTTGTGTCACACCAATCGCTGAGGCAATGGCCTTATTGGTGCAACCTTGTGCTACAAGTTGTAAAATTTCTTGTTCTTTGTCGCTCAGTAATACCTCCTGCTGCACATTTTGATGATGCGAGCGACGTTGCACGAAATCTAAAAAGTCGGCGGACAATAAAATTTCCCCTCGAAGTGCAGCCTGAACGGTTTGAATAACTTGTTCTTTTGTTGCAAGCTTCGATAAAAGCCCATCTACTTTTTTTTCGACGAGTAGCTCGTAATAATCAGCAAGTTCGTAGCCTGTATAGAGCAAAATAACCGCTTCAGGTTGTTTTTTCTTAATCATCTCTGAAAGTTGGATGCCATTCAGAGGCTTCATATTAATATCAATTAAAAAGAGTTGAAATGTTTGCGTGTCCATTCTTGAAAGTACGGCAGCACTGTTTTGCTCTGTTGTGATTTGTACATTTACTAAGTCCTGTAATAATGTTTTTGTGCCGTCTAACACAACCGGATGATCATCTATAATAAGTATGTTAATCATGTATGTTTTCGCCTTCTTCTTGTATTTTAATATAGATATGCATGCCTTCATTTTCCTTGGAGGTTATGGTCATGTCACCATTAAAGGCGCGAACACGTTCACGAATACCGTTGATGCCCATGGAAGCAGAAGATTGCATTAAAGCTTCGATATTACAGCCGATGCCGTTATCATCGTATTGCAAAACAAAACCACGATCTAATGCAAGTAGTCTCAGAGAAACTTCTGTAGCTTCAGCGTGTTTAATAGCGTTATTGAATAGCTCCTGAACAAGAAGGTATACAACTAAATGTAACGATAAATCTTGGAAATGGACACGTTCTATTTGTGTATTCAGTAAAAAATTAGCCCGAATATTTACTTTTTGTATAAGTTTTTTTAGCGCAATGTGTAAACCTAACGTATCAAGTAGGGGAGGACTTAAATTTTCACAATACTCTCGTAAATCTTTGGCTGCATTAAGAAGTTGCTCTCGGATAGCTCGCACCTTTTCTCCTTTAATGGATGGTGAGCCTGCTAGTACATCAAGCTCTCTGGCCAAATGGAGCTGCTCCTGTAAAATAGTGTCGTGTAATTCCTGAGCTAATATACCCTTTTCTTTCTCGATAATATTCCATAATAACTTATCAAGCCAAGGTAAGGGTGTATTATTGGTCACTTTCATATGCTGTATTTCAAGCACTAAATCCTCTATGAGCTTTAAACTATCGATAAGCATAGAAACGTAGAGTGCAAGTAATTCCAACCATAGTAGCTCTTCTTTTTGCAGTGTATGGCTAATCAATAATACGATTTTTTCATCCGCAGAATCATATATAAGTAGCTGTGTCTTTTGGTCTCTTGCATTAACTTCACCACGTGCTAATGAAACATCTTCTGTAATTGTTTCAATCGTAAAATCGGTTGTGCCAAGTTTTTCAGTAATTTCATACGTGAAGCGGGCCAGTAAATCCTGTTGATTTTTTGCATTGCCCATTCGATTGACCGCTGCATATAAACTATGAACATAATCTCCATTTGACGAAAATATCACTTTTCGATGCTTGAAATCGAGTTGCTCTTTCAAATAGAAACTAGCGATATTTACTAAAAAAACAAGAACAAAGATAGCTGTAAGCAAAGTGATTGAAAGGTGGTTCACTAAAAATATCGACAGGCCTAGCGTTATGACAAATGCACTGAAAAATGCAAGTGCACAGTAATAGCGCAAGCGAGATAATTGGTACTCAATATCAAATAAGCGCTCATTTACCTGAATGAAAACAAAAGAGAAAGGTATGAACAATAAAAATAATGCACTGAATTCTGCTTGTAAAATCGGCGTATAGCGAAAAATTTCCGGAATGACAAATAAAAATAAAAAAGGTAGGAAAGGAACGATTAATGCAATGGCAATTAATCGTATTTTTGCTGAGTGTGTCCGTAAATAGCCAGTTATTAAAATACAAATCGCAGAAAGAACAAGTATACCAAACAAACCTAGAATCACAATTGGTGTTATCATTTTGAAACGAGAATCATACATTTCCAAAAAATAACAGCATGTAATGAGTATAGGTAGTAAATAGAGCCATTTCGCATGAAAAAACGGCCATTTTATATGTAGAAAATAGTAATAATGTTGCAAAAAATGAATGAATACTACGAAGCATAATACAATACAATGGCCCATGACCATCTTGCCAAGTAAGTCCTCTCTGCCAGAGGCTCCAATACTTGTATAGGCTAGAGAACACGTTAATAAAAATAGTATAAGTAGGTTCGTGAGTTGATTTTCTCTATTACGTTTCCATAAATAGATAGCCACGCCAAAGGACAGCGCAAAATATAATAAGGGAAAAACAATATGTATAAACAGCTCTTCTGGCATATCTGTATGCTTGACTGGAATAGAATGAACGAACCCATCAGCCTTCAAAATGGTTAACTCATGCGCACTTCTCAATGTATGAGGTTTTCCCATCATTATTTTTTCTTCAGCAAGTTGCAGGTCGATAGTAACTAGGATGTCACCTTTTTCGATGTTTTGTTGTTGTGCCCAATCTGGATAATAAGATTTTACAATGACAGGTTGACCACTAGTTGTATCAATAGCGATGCCAATGAACGGTGTTTGGATAGCAATGACAAGTACATAAATGCCAAGAAGTAGGTATGTGATGAAAATACTGTATGTTAATTTACTCATGTACATCGCTCTTTAATGTTTAATAAAATCATGATCATGTCTCATTTCTTAAAAATGTATTTTATATATTATGCGGAATTATTGGTATTTTTGGAAGACCGAAATGGATACTTTCGGAAAACCACTAGCATTTTTTCGGAATGACGAAATAGTGTTTTCGGTCAAATATATGCTAGTGTGAACATAACAAACGCGGCGGGGAGGGGGCGTAGTGTGGGAACATGCAAACTGTCATTTATCCTGTTATTTCTAGTTGCTATGATGGCGTATCCTATGACATCAACAGCCGAAACATGGAAGACAGATGCTGTAGAAGTAGATATTTGCATTATTGGTGTCGATAATCATTTTGTCTACAAGATTCCAAAACATTTACATAATGATACTACTTATTTTGAAATGAAGGATTACTTAGAAGGTTCCTTATCCAGACATTGGAAGGTAGAGAAGGTTCATTATGAAACAAATCAATCGAATGTAGCCTATACATTTTTCATTGAGGATTTATTTCAAAAGAAGCAAAATGGACAACTAAAGATAGCTATACCATACAGTATTTTAGTGGGAATGTTTGGTGAAGAGGAGAACATACAATTACGAATCATGGCAAGTAAATTGACAAATTGGCAGGTCAATGCTACGGAATGGGCATCGCTCGGATTTGTTCAGCCATTTACATTTTTAAGTGAGCGTGAATATGTGTTTGAGGGTGCCGTCAACGAGCTATTACAGCAACGTGTTGGTCATTTGGATGGGTCCATCGTTAAAGGACAAATGATACTTTATAGTGTCATCTATTTTAGTTTCATATTATGGCAAGTGGCAACTTGTCTGTTGTTTGCGAGGCGCTTAAAAAAACGAATCCTCCAGCGTCCAGAGGAGATGCATCAGTTTAGAAAGCTTAATTATATGTACCAAATCATGCCGTTAATGATTATAATAGCTCAAATTGTGTTTCTAGTGATGTCGGGACTGCTGACAGCATTTGGGCTCTATTTTAACCCAGGAATTGATTTGTTATTTATTGCTGGACCAATTTTACTTAATATTATTGTTTTACCTATGTTCTTTGTAACGACTGAGCATGAAATTTCTAAGGAATTACGCAATAATTCGTTGGGCACGGGTATGTGATTAAACGAAAATTAATAGTAATTATATGCGAGAAAATGACGTTTCAAGTATTGATATTTCCCAATATTAACAGGAATAAGCTGTACACTGTTTTTTCCTTTTTGGCGTTCAAATGTCATTTTTGATGGTATAATGGTCAACAGCATACTTGAAGGAGCTGTTGACAGTAATGACGCATCCAGAAACTGCGTATTTAAATTTATTACAACATATATTAGAGAACGGTGTAAAAAAGGAAGATCGTACGGGAACCGGTACATACAGTGTATTTGGCTATCAAATGCGCTTTGATTTAAATGGGGGCTTTCCACTTCTAACGACAAAACGGGTGCCGTTTAAACTTGTTGCAAGTGAGCTACTTTGGTTCATTAAAGGAGATACTAATATCCGCTATCTCTTACAGAATAACAATCATATTTGGGATGAATGGGCCTTTAAAAAATGGGTACAATCAGATGAATATTCTGGTCCTGATATGACAGATTTCGGTCGTCGCTGCTTAGTAGATGAAGCTTTTAACGCTAGTTATCAAGCTGAGCTAGCATCATTTTGTGAACGTGTACTAACTGATGATGAATTTGCTAGCAAATATGGGGAACTTGGCAATGTTTATGGTAAGCAGTGGCGTCATTGGACAACATCAACCGGAGAAAGCTTAGACCAACTGCAAGATGTTATTCATCAGATTAAGCACAATCCAGATTCGCGTCGTATCATTGTGAATGCTTGGAACCCTGAAGATGTCATTAATGCCGGAGCGAAAGGCAGTAAAGCTGCACTACCTCCTTGTCATGTCATGTTCCAATTTTATGTCGCAAATGGAAAGCTGAGTTGTCAGTTAATGCAACGAAGTCTGGATACTTTACTTGGCTGTCCGTTCAATATAGCTTCCTACGCATTACTTACGCATCTAATTGCGCATGAATGTGGGCTTGAAGTTGGCGAATTTATTCATAGTATAGGCGATGCACATATTTATGCAAATCACGTGGAGCAAGTGCAAGAACAGCTATCACGCGAGCCTAAGGACCTACCAACCTTAAAAATAAATCCAAATAAAACGTCAATTTTTGAAATGGAACTTGAAGATCTTTCACTCGAGGGCTATGACCCACATCCAGCGATTAAAGCGCCGATTGCCGTATAGCTAAAAGCAGCAGCCAAATTGGTTGCTGCTTTTTTAAAAATATATTTTAAAAATCAATCTAAGGTAGAAAATCCTAGGTCGAAATAATCTTTTTCTAAAATAGGCTAGTTGGCCGATGCTATGTTGAACGATTGATTTTAATATTGTATATGGTATTTATAGGTTGTTTTTCCAACTAAATGTGCAGAGGTGATTGTGGTGAGAGAAATTTTAAAGTACCCGATAGAAGGGGGCGGAGGGGGACAGAAACTGAGGGAAAAGACACTCGAAGCACCTCCGCAAGAAAAATTGGATATTTTACACAAACAATGTGACTTATCACACATCCCAACTGAACTCTCGCAGGAGCAAGTACAAAAAATGATGCAGGTAATTGAAGAGATTCGCCTCAATCGCCAAAAATAAACGCTGTAAATGTAAGCGCCTTCTAAGCTATAATGGCTAAGGAGGTGTTTTTTTGATGAATGTGGTATTTGTTGAAACGTTATCTGGTGCAGAACTTTTACAAATGGTGTCGCATGATGTGGCTGGAATATTGTCTGCGGCACAAGGTGAGAGCGTCACTTTTCCAATGGGGCATTTTAAATATGAATTTCATAACTTGGATTTTTATGAAGAAAACGGCGAAATAAGACAAGAGTTAGTTATTTACGTTTCGAAAATATAAATGCAGCAATAATTATAAATTCTCCATGTTTATTAGTAAATGTTTAGTTTATAGTATATAAAAGACTAATTTTGTACAGGAATAGGAAGCAAAGTATTTGCTATTTTCTAAACCTGTAACTATAATAGTTACAACGGGTGGTGATACATATGGTGAACAGTCGATTTTCGGTAGCGATCCATATACTTTCGCTCATTGCAACAACTTCAGATAAAAGCCAGCTTTCATCAGATTATATCGCAGGTAGTGTGAATACAAATCCAGTTGTCGTTCGTCGTATGATTGGCAAACTGAAAAAAGCAGGCTTGCTCACGTCACAATCAGGTTTAGCAGGCTACGAGCTTTTAGTTGAACCTAAGGATTTGTCATTACTAACGATTTACCATGCGATTGATGGGCCTGAGCAGCTTTTTGCTATTCACGATGAGCCGAATCCAGATTGTACGGTTGGGCGTAAAATTCAACGCACTTTGGAGGGTGTTTATACATCTGTTTGGGATGCAATGGAAGAACAGTTACAAGCACAGACTTTACAGGATGTGCTAGATCAGCTTCGTTAACAAACGAGGTCGATCTTACTGTATCCAACCTGTAACTTATTTCGTTACAACTAATCTGTAGGAGGAATTTAAGATGAAAATTGCTGTAATTGGTGCAACAGGAAAAGCAGGACAAAAAATTGTTGAGGAAGCATTACAACGCGGTCACGATGTAACTGCAATTGTACGCTCTGCCTCAAAAGTGACGGCTGATATTGCTGTCATTGAAAAAGAAGTTTTTGAGCTATCTCAAGAAGATGTGAAAGGTTTTGACGTTGTCGTAAATGCGTTTGGTGCTCCTTTTGGACAAGAGGATCTACATGTAAAAGTGGGTCGTCACTTAATTGCTATTTTTACTGGCATTGCGACAAAATTAGTCGTTGTCGGTGGTGCAGGAAGCCTGTTTGTTGATCCAGAAAAAACTGTACGAGTAATGGATACACCAGACTTCCCAGAGATGTTCCTTGCCACTGCAAAAAATCAAGGGGAAAACTTAAAAGATTTACAAGCGTCAAAAATTACATGGACATTCTTAAGCCCATCTGCATTCTTCGACCCACAAGGTCCACGTACAGGTAGTTATACAGTTGGCATTGATCATCTATTAGTGAATGCCGCAGGAGAAAGCTATGTCAGCTATAGTGATTATGCAATTGCGTTAGTAGATGAAATCGAAAGCCCACAGCATGTAAATAGTCGCTTTACAGTTACTTCAAATAAATAATGATTAATCCGAGCGTATAAATAGCGCTCGGTTTTTAGTTTTTCTTGGCCATCAACAAAAAATTCTTCTTTTACAGAAAATTGACTGTTTACAATCGGTCATTAATTAGCTACTATCAGTGTGAGTATACATAAAAGGAGTCGACAATAATGTCCACAGTACGTATTGAAAAAGATTTTTTAGGTGAACGTACCTTACCAAGCAGTGCCTATTACGGGATTCAAACACTTCGAGCAACGGAAAACTTCCCGATAACAGGCTATACAATCCATCCAGCACTTATTAAAGCAATGGGAATTGTGAAAAAAGCAGCTGCATTAGGCAATATGGAGGTACACCTGCTATCAAAGGACATTGGTGAAGCAATTGTCGAAGCAGCACAAGAAGTAATTGATGGTAAATGGAATAGTGAATTTATCGTAGACCCAATCCAAGGCGGTGCGGGTACATCGATTAATATGAATGCTAATGAAGTGATTGCGAATCGTGCACTAGAGATTATGGGGAAAGAAAAAGGGGACTATCAATCGATTAGCCCGAATAGTCATGTCAATATGTCCCAGTCGACAAATGATGCATTCCCAACGGCGATTCATATTGCCGTATTACATTTAGTGGATGAGCTTTTAGTTACAATGGAGGACATGCAAGCAGTGTTCCACCAAAAAGCCGAACAATTTGCACATGTGATTAAAATGGGCCGTACGCATTTACAAGATGCTGTACCGATCCGTTTAGGTCAAGAGTTTGAAGCATATTGCCGTGTTATCAATCGCGATATTCAGCGTATCCGTCAAACACGTCCAAATCTATACGATGTAAATATGGGGGCAACTGCTGTAGGAACAGGATTAAACGCATTCCCTGATTATATTAAGTCAGTAGATCAGCATCTTGCTGAAATTTCTGGTTTACCACTTCAAGGGGCTACACATTTAGTGGATGCTACGCAAAATACAGATGCATATACTGAAGTGTCTGGCGCACTAAAAATTTGTATGATTAATATTTCTAAAATCTCTAATGACCTTCGTTTAATGGCATCAGGACCTCGTGCTGGTTTAGGCGAAATTATTTTACCAGCTCGTCAACCTGGTTCTTCGATTATGCCTGGTAAGGTAAATCCAGTTATGCCAGAGGTGCTTAATCAGGTAGCATTCCAAGTTATCGGAAATGACCAAACGATTTGCCTTGCTTCTGAAGCGGGTCAGTTAGAGTTAAATGTAATGGAACCTGTGTTAGTCTTTAACCTGATCCAATCTATTAGTATTATGAATAATGTGTTCCGTGCATTTACGGAAAACTGCTTGAAGGATATTGAAGCGAACGAAGAACGCATGAAAGAATACGTTGAAAAGAGTGTTGGTGTATTAACAGCGGTAAACCCTCATATCGGTTATGAGATTGCAGCGCGCCTTGCACGTGAGGCAATTTTATCTGGCCGTTCTATTCGTGAGCTTTGCGTCGAGGCAGGCGTTTTAACGACGGAGCAATTAGATTTAATTTTAGATCCATATGAAATGACACATCCAGGTATTGCTGGTGCAAGCATCATGAAATTAAAATAATACCTGTTTCACAAACATTTGTTTCTTGTGAACTTCATTCACACAGTTAGACAACAAAAAAAGCATCTTTAAAAGAACTTCGGTAGAAGATACCAAAACTGTTCTTTTGGAGGTGCTTTTTTATATGCGAAAAAAAGTAAGTTTTTGAACTGAATAATTTCTGAGCTTTTTTAATTTAGCATGATGAAGAGGAAAGGGAAGATTTAAAACGTGTTTAAATATCTACGTTTCTTTCTACATATCATTCATTCTTTTTGCTAGTAAAGTTATTATTATTTTCTAAAAACCTTACATAAAGTGATAAGTGAAAGTCGTGTAATGTATGAAACTATGGACTTTATGGAAAAAATAATTACTAGTAAAAAAGGAGTTTTAAAGTGGTTGATAACATAAGTACTCAAGTGCTAGATCCGAATGATGTATTGTATGCTTTGGACGTTAATCTAGCCATGATTGAATTCGATACGGAAGGGAATATACTTTGGGTAAATGAGCATTTTGCAAGTGCGGTAGGTTATTCCATAAAAGAACTACAACAAATGCATCATAAAGAATTATGTGCTGACGAATTTCAAACAAGTATAAAGTATACAGAACTATGGAGTAACTTAAACAAAGGGAAGAAGTTTCAGGAGAAAATACAAAGAATAGGAAAAAGAGGAAATTAGATTTGGCTTGAAGCAACTTACATCCCTATCGTCAATACTGAGGATAAAGTGACAGCAGTTTTAAAGATTGCAACTGATATTACAGAGCCGTGCCCGCGGAAAGCGTCCGCCGTAGCGGAGAGAAATGACTACGAAGTAGACTATATGTATCACTATACAAAAGTAGTGCCTTTCGCTATGTTTTTTGGGAAAATTAAACTATAATGACAACGTCGGAATAATATATTTGGAGGGACTTCGGATGAGTTTAAGCAAAAAAAGTATTCTTGGCTTTTCTGTATTAAATGTAGTAATGATCATGCTTTTAATTATAGATTTAACAAATTTAACATCATTAGCATGGCTATCTACGGTATTAACTTTTGTAGGAATAGCTATTACATCGTCCTACATTCTTTATGTGAAATACAAAATTACTACACCCCTTAAACAGCTGTCCATAGCTGCTCAAACGATAGCAGATGGCAACTTACAAGTGAAACCTTTACAAGTAAAATCCAAAGATGAAATTGCAGATTTAGCAAATGCATTTTTTATTATGAAAGAGCAGATACATACAATGACGCAGAAAGTGGCCAATAGTTCTACAGATCTATCTGCTAGCATGGAGGAACTATCAGCAAGCACAAATGAAATTACTATTGCAGTAGATGAAGTAGACCAACAAATGGAAAAAACTACAGACGCACTTAAACGAGTGGCACAGTCTGCCAATGAAAGTGCTATTTCTATGCTTGAAACTGCTAAAGGAGTGGAACGTATTACGCAAGCTACTCAGGATGTCTTTGACCATGCAAAAGGAGCTAACGAAATTGCAGGTAATGGTGTGCAAATCTTAAATATCGCGAAAAATCAAATGCAATTTATCTCAACTTCTACTGAAAAAACAAGTGGTTTAATGCAACAACTGACAGAAAAAATGACGGATATTATATCCATGACAGCCATGATTACCGATATTACAGATCAAACGAATTTACTAGCATTGAATGCGGCGATTGAAGCAGCACGGGCAGGAGAACACGGTAAAGGCTTTGCGGTAGTTGCTGAAGAAGTTCGTAAATTAGCTGAGCAATCGAAACAATCTGCAAGTGAAATTGTGGAATTAGTTGTAGCGATTGAAAACGATACAAAACAAGTTGCTAGTTCTGTTGAAGAAGACTTAAAAAATGTACAGCAGGGTGTTTATGTTATTGATGAAGCGACGCAGTCTTTCGGAACAATTTCACAACATGTAAGCAAAATGACAAATCAGCTTGAGGAAATTTCAGCAACAGCAGAAGAATTATCTGGTAGTGCCAATGTCGTAACTAATTTAGTGACGAATATCGCAAGCGGTATGGATAAATTATCTGATTATACGGGCGTAATCTTACAATCAGTTGATGAACAAAGTGCTTCGATGCAGGCCGTAAATACTGTAACTAAGGAGTTAAGTGTGCAGGCAGAAAATTTACAAAAACTTACCCAACAATTCAGCTAAATTGCGCAAATGTGAAGCTATCTAACTGGGCAGGTTATTAAACAATGGTTGGTTAGCGAATGTAGTGTAATTGAAAAAAAGTAAAGTTTTGAGAGCGTGTGTGAGCAGTTTAATATCTAGTATAATACTGCTTTTTACGTTGATTGTGGAGGGGTTTTGCAGCAATAATGATAAGGTCTATTTTGAGAGAAGTCCATTCTTCTGCAAAATAGGCCCTTTTTTATTTTTCATTCGCTAAATTTATAAATTGACAGAGTAATATAAATGTTGAATTTTTTGAATTAGTTTCTTATAATAGGTTAGCTGTTACCTCTAATATTTCACCTCACACTTTGCAACCCGCGTCTGCCGGGTCAAATCGTCAATTCTTTGTCTTATTCGCTTGTCCTTGCGAAATCTAAATTGTTAGACCAAACTAAAAGTTAATAAAGTAAGAATGCTGGAACCTGTTTTATTGAAATGGAATAAAACAGTTGGAAAATTCAGATTTAAGAAAGAGAGAGATTGAATTGAAGCTATCACAAGTGGAACAAGAAAAGCTACTACTCCATTTGGCAGGAGAACTTGCGCTGAAAAGAAAAGCGCGTGGATTAAAGTTAAATTACCCTGAATCAGTAGCACTGATTAGTAGTTATATTATGGAGGGTGCTCGAGATGGAAAAACCGTTGCTCAGCTAATGAGTGATGCAAAACAAGTACTCACAGCAGAAGATGTAATGGAAGGCGTCGGTGACATGATTTCGGATGTTCAAGTTGAGTGTACATTCCCAGATGGTACGAAACTTGTAACAGTTCACCGTCCAATACAGTAAAGGGGGTATTTGCATTATGATTCCTGGAGAAATTAGGCCAGCACAAGGCGAAATCGAAATGAATGTAGGGCGCGCTACTAAAACTGTAATTGTAGCGAATACAGGAGATCGCCCGATTCAGGTTGGTTCACATTTTCATTTTATAGAAGTGAATAGATTTTTAGAGTTTGATAGACAAGAAGCTATTGGTATGCATTTAAATATTCCTTCAGGTACAGCGGTTCGCTTTGAACCAGGTGAGGAAAAAGAAGTTGAACTCGTTGAATTTGGTGGCAAACGTCATATTTTTGGATTAAATAAATTAACAGAGGGTTCAACACATAATAAGGACGAAATTTTAGACAAAGCGATTGAAGGTGGCTTTAAAGGAGCTGAAGACAAGTGAAGGTAACGCATGAAGCATATGCAAAAATGTTTGGACCTACTGTTGGAGACAAGGTTCGTTTAGCGGATACAGAACTTTGGATTGAAATAGAAAAGGACTATACATCTTATGGTGACGAAGGAGTTTTCGGAGGTGGAAAATCACTTCGTGTATCTATGGGGCAAAATGGTAATAACAAAAGAAGTGATGGCGTGCTAGATACAGTCATTACAAATGTAATGATTATTGATTATACCGGTATAGTAAAGGCGGATATCGGCATTAAAGACGGTCGAATTATCGGTATTGGCAAAGCTGGAAACCCGAATGGGATGGACGGTGTTGACCAGGACATGATCATTGGTGTTGGTACAGAAGTTTATGCAGGAGAGGGCTTAATTGCTACAGCTGGTGCTATCGACACACATATTCATTTCATCAGTCCAGATCAGGTGGAAACGGCTTTATTTGCTGGTACAACAACATTTATTGGTGGTGGAACAGGACCAGCTGCTGGCTCTAAAGCGACAAGCTTAACTGCTGGTGAATGGCATTTACATAGGATGTTGCAAGCTGTCGAAAGTTTACCAATAAACGTTGGGCTATTAGGAAAGGGGAGTGCCTCTGACCCTGAACCGATTATTGAGCAAGTTCGTGCTGGGGCAATTGGTATGAAAATACATGAAGATTGGGGTGCAACACCTGCAGCTCTTGACCAAAGCTTAACTGTAGCGGATGAGTATGACATTCAAGTTGCATTACACTCAGATACATTGAATGAGGCAGGCTTTGTAGAAGATACCATTAACGCAATCAATGGTCGTGTTATACACATTTTCCATACGGAGGGTGCTGGTGGCGGCCATGCGCCAGACCAGTTAGTGATGGCCTCGTTACCTAATATTTTGCCAGCATCGACAAATCCAACGAAACCATTTACTACCAATACGATTGACGAACATTTAGATATGCTCATGGTATGTCATCACTTAAAGCATGATGTTCCTGAAGATGTGGCATTTGCGGATTCTCGTATTCGTCCGGAAACAATTGCGGCGGAAGATATTATGCAGGATCTGGGTATTTTAAGTATTATGTCATCCGATTCTCAAGCGATGGGGCGTGTGGGGGAAGTCACATTACGTACGTTCCAAACAGCAGACAAAATGAAAAAACAACGTGGTCCATTGCCACAGGATGAAGGCAAAGATAACGATAATTACCGCGTGAAACGCTATATGGCAAAACTGAACATAAATCCAGCGATTGCGCACGGTATTAGCCATGAGGTTGGTTCTTTGGAAGAAGGTAAACTAGCAGATATCGTTCTGTGGGACCCAGCATTTTTCGGTGTAAAAGCAGAAGTTGTTATTAAAGGTGGTATTGCAGTTTATGCCATTACAGGTGATCCCAATGCGTCAATTCCGACGCCACAACCTATGAAAGGTCGTCAGACGTTTGGCTTCTATGGACAAGGTCCTCAAAATTGTGCGATGACATTTTTGCCAAAGATTGCAGTTGAAGAAGGATTACCGGAGAAATTAGCTTTAAAACGACAAATCGGTACAGTGAAAAATTGTCGAAATATTGGTAAAGCAGATATGAAACATAACAACGCGACACCGCACATTGATGTAAACCCAGAAACGTATGAAGTGAAAATCGATGGTGAATTAGCGACTTGTGAGCCAGTAGATGTATTGCCGATGGCGCAAAGATATTTCTTATTCTAACTATTTTGTGGTGATTTTTACGTTAATTAATTGTTAGAATATTGCAGGAATTACAGGGTGATTTGAAAACCATTAATAAATGAGGAGTGCAAACAACATGTTAATCGAAAAAATTATTGGAAATATTGGTCAAGAAGAAGTAGACAGTAAGTTAACAGAATGGATTGAACTTGACTGGGAAGCGTTAAGTAAACGCATTCTTCGTACAGAAACAGATAAAGGGACAGATATCGCTTTACGTTTAAGCGGTGAAGAACCGTTAAAATATGGTGATTTATTATTCGAAGACGGGGAGCGACGTATTGCAATCCGTACAAAATTAGAGCCAGTCATTGTAATTTGCCCAAAAAACATGATGGAAATGGGAAAAGCTGCGTTTGAGTTAGGCAATCGCCATACACCATGTTTGATTGAAAATGGTGAAATTATTGTACGTGCCGATCATACGATTAATCCGTTATTAGACGAAGTAGGAGTCCAATATGAAACGACAGAGCGACGCTTTAAACAACCGTTCAAATTCCGCGGACACTCTCACTGATTTCTCTTTGCTGCGTTTATTACAAATTCATGACTCAGCCTTTCCAATTGGCTCCTATACGCACTCATACGGCATGGAAACGTATATTCAGGAAGATTTGATTCAAACGAAAGCGCAGTTAATTGAATTTTGTAAAACTTATTTATTTCATAATTTAGTAAGTGGAGATGCATTGATTATTCAAGATGCGTTCCATGCAGCAAAAGCAAGAAATGAAGCGCGTCTTGCTGAGCTAGATGAGCTTTGTGGGGCTATTAAGCTAGCAAAGGAATCAAGAGATGCTAGCGTGAACGTTGGCAAACAATTTGTTCGAACTGTAGCCCCTCTCATTGACAGTTCGTTAGTAGAGCAGTGGAAGCACAAGATAGACAAAGAAGATGTCAAGGGCCATTATGCAGTCCTTTACGGTATATATAGTGAGGCGCTCGGGGTCAATGTGTATCATGCAGTTATGACATTTATGTACGCGTCATTAAGTGGGTTAGTACAAAATGCCGTACGGGCAGTGCCGTTCGGACAAAATACTGGGGTACAGGCTTTAAATGAACTGCTTGTTCATGTAGAGGAAGCCGCACAAAAAGTGATGCGTTTGACGATAGATGATTTATCAAATAATGCATTAGGAATTGAACTTGCCTCTATGAAGCATGAATTTTTATTTTCAAGATTATTTATTTCTTAAGTAGGGAGTTGGAACTTTTTATGAAACCAATAAGAATCGGCATCGGTGGACCAGTTGGGTCAGGAAAAACATCGTTAGTTGACCAATTAACGCGCGTTATGCATGAGCAATATAATGTGGCTGTTATTACCAATGATATTTATACTCGAGAAGATGCGCAATATTTAATAACAAATGGGGTGCTTAATGAGGATCGCATCGTAGGTGTTGAAACAGGTGGATGTCCACATACAGCAATCCGAGAAGATGCATCGATGAACTTTTCGGCAATCGATGAACTAAACAAACGCTTCCCAGATTTAGACATTATTTTCTTAGAAAGTGGTGGCGATAATTTATCCGCAACATTTAGTCCAGAGCTTGTGGATGGTTATATTTACGTAATTGATGTGGCAGAAGGTCAAGATATCCCACGTAAAGGTGGTCCAGCCTTAACACGGTCGGATCTATTGCTTATTAATAAAACATCACTTGCGCCTCATGTTGGCGTGGATTTAGACCTTATGGATGAAGATGTGAAAAGAATGAGAGCCGGACGTCCTTACATTTTTGCGGATGTTCGCTCACAAAAAAATGTAGATAAAGTGGTAGCGTGGATACAGCACCAGATGTTATTAGAGGGTGCTGAAGCAGTTGACGCACATGTCTAAGCAAGGAAAAGTAAATCATTTTGGAAAATTAGAAATGGCCTTTGAGCCAAGAAGAGGGTACACACGACTTGTTCATGTGTACCAACAACCTCCATTGAAGGCAAGTCGAGAATTATATGAAGGTCAAAAGCCAACAGCAACTGTTTTTATCATGGAATCTTCAGGTGGCATGGTCGCAGGAGACAGGAATGAAATTGATATAAAACTTGCTCCTGACAGTCAAGTTAGATTAAAGCAACAATCCGCTTTAAAAATTTATCCTTCCCATACAGGTGAATTTTGTACACAATCCATTACCGTTAAATTGGGAGAGAATGCTCGATTAGAATGGATGCCAGAAGTGACAATTCCATTCGAACGAGCCAAATGTCAGGTTGATACGACCATTCGAATGATGGCAAGCTCTACGTTGATCTGGGGAGAAATAATTGCCCCTGGACGAGAAATGCGCGGAGAAATTTTTGATTTTCAATCGTTTCGCTCGCAATACAAAATATATGTAGAAGATGCTTTAATCGCCTTTGATACATTGCATTTTAAACCAGAGGAAATGGATTTTTCATCTATGGGGATTCTTGAAAATTCGTTGTATATTGGTTCGTTATGGGTGGTTTCGCCAAATGTTGAGCAACTTAATGTAAGAGAATTACAGGAAACGATGCATGTCGAGAGTGATACACAAGCGAGTGTAACGAAGCTTAACGATTTTGCTATTCATTGTAGATGGCTTTCGACAGAGCAACGGACACTACATAAAGAAATAAACCGCATGTTTGTACATGTTTCAAATTTAATATAAGAAAGTATGTTGAATTTTAAAGGAGATAGAGAGAATTGAAAAAGTTTTCATTATTTATAATGTTAACAGCTCTTGTTTTTAGCTTGGTTGGGTGTGGAAATGAGTCTAATCAAGGGAAAGAAAAACAAAAGTCTGCTGAGACATCATCAAAAGCTAATGAACTTATTTATGCCTCGGAGTCAGAGTTCAATGGTTTGAACCCAATTTTAGAAGAAACGAATTTAGATGCTTTTTTATTTCGTGGATTAATGCGTTTTGATGAAAATAATTTACCAGTCAATGATATTGCTGAGAATGTACAAGTTTCCGATGATCAGTTGACATATACAGTGAAAATAAAAAATGATGTGACGTTCCATGATGGCCAAATTTTAACGGTGGACGATGTCATTTTTACCATAGAAAGTATTCTAGACGATCATAATGCATCGTTTTTAAAGTCTGATTTTATTCACGTGACGGCTATGGAAAAAGTGAATGAAACAACGATGAAGCTGAAGTTAGATAAGCCATTCACGCCGATGCTGGATAAACTAACGGTACCTATATTGCCGAAGCACGCATTTAAAGGACAAGATATGCGCACAGCTTCATTTAACGCAGAACCTATAGGGTCTGGCCCATTTATGTTTGACAAATGGGATCGAGGCACCAGTTTAACATTGAAAGCCTATCCTTCGTTTTTTGGTACAAAAGCTTCTTTAGATAAAGTAATATTTAAATTTATACCAGATAGTAATGTTCGAGCGTTACAACTTAAATCGGGTGAAGTTGATATTGCATTACTAGATCCTACGCAAATTGCAGAGCTTTCGCAAGCAGAGCATTTAAAAATGTATGAGGTAGATTCAGCAGATTACCGTGGTATTTTATTTAACATGCAATCAGACCTTTGGCAAGATGTAAATATCCGAAAGGCCATTAGCTATGCGACAGATCGCGCAGGAATTGTGAAAGGCATTTTACAAGGATTTGGTATAGAGGCATATTCGCCACTACAAAAGCATACATTCGCCAATGAAAATATTGAGCATTATGCTTACAATGTAGACAAAGCACAAGATTTACTTGAGCAATCAGGTTGGAAATTAAAAAATGATGGTTTTCGTTATAAAGATGGTCAAAAGCTTGGCTTCACCATTACAGTGCCTGTAACAGATACTGTACGTGTCAATATGGCTAACTATGTTGCTGAGGGCTATAAAGTAGTTGGCGCAGATGTCGAAGTAGCTGCATTAGATTGGAGTAATATTGTGATTGAAGAGACAGAAACGTTTATGGTCGGTTGGGGCAGTCCATATGATGCAGACCATCATACGTATAGCTTATTCCATACAGACCAATCAAGTTTAACAAGTGCCGGCTACAATTACGGAAGCTATTCTAACGCAAACGTGGATGCGTTATTAGAGAAAGGGCGTGTAACAGTTGACCCTTCTGAACGACAAGCAATTTATATGGCATTACAAGAGGAATTAGCAGAAGATCCACCGTTTACTTATTTTGCATATGTTGATGCAGTTTACGGTATCGATAAAAATATTAGCGGTGTGAAAGAACGCATATTGGGCCATCATGGCGCAGGCTTCTTGTGGAATGTCGAGGAGTGGAAATGGCATGATCGCTAAGTGGATTGGGAAGCGCATGATAATGGGGACAATTGTCCTCATTATCGTGAGCTTCCTGTCTTTTTTCATCATGCATGCCGCACCAGGAGATCCAGCAGCGGCCTACTATGGTGGAAATTCACAAACTTTAACAACAGCTGAGAAGGAAAGGATTGAACAAGCTTTCGGCTTAGATAAATCAGTTATGTCACAGTACGGTGCTTGGCTTAGTGAGGCTGTCACAGGGAATCTAGGTTATTCCGCAAAAGAAGGAAGAGCGGTTTCTACCATTTTGCTAGAGAAGCTGCCAAATACGTTACAGCTTGTTGGTATCACCTTGTTGATATTAGCAATATCATCTACTTGGCTAGGTTTACTGGCTGGGATGAAAGAAGGTTCACTCCTAGATCGAGGATTGTCGATCTTCAGTATTGCTAGCTCCGCTGTACCTTCGTTTTGGTTAGGCATATTAGTAATGATGGTCTTTTCAGTACAGTTAGGCTGGTTCCCTTCATCTGGAATGAACGATGTGCGAGGGGAAGGGGGATTTGCTGATAGAATGCACCATATTATCCTACCTGTTTCAGTCCTTGTACTTTCTCATGTGGGTATATTTGCACGATTTTTACAGGACTGCGTAAAGAGTGAAAGTAAAAGCTATTATGTTCAGGTTGCTCGCGCTAATGGCGTAGCAGAACGAGAAATTAGAAAAAATATTTTACGTAATGCATTTATTCCGTATGTAAATTATGTAGGGGTTACGATTCCATCATTTTTTGGAGGTTCAATTGTTGTAGAATCCTTATTTGGATGGTCAGGGTTAGGACAGCTACTCGTCAAATCAGTTATGGTGAAAGATTTTCCATTATTAATGGGTGGGGTACTGATTATCGGTGTGGTCGTTGTTGTTAGTCTTTTTATCATTGATTTCTTAATGATTGTTATCAATCCAAAGCTAAGAAGGGGTGTGCTGCGCTGATGAAATCGCGAAAAATGCTCTTTTTCTGGCTAATCTTACTTGCTATCATTTTTGCTTTGACTGCTTTGTCATCATTGCTAGCCCCTTATGAGCCAAATTCAATGGATATGAATAATATTTATGCTTCTCCTAGTGGTGGTCATTTACTTGGTACAGATCAATTAGGTCGTGATGTGCTATCACGCTTACTTGTAGGGGGGCAGGTGACTTTTCTGATAGCTGTAGTATCTGTTGTGATTTCCACAATCATTGGGCTTATTTATGGCGGGATTAGTGGCTATTTTGGGGGAATGGTAGACATAGTCATGATGCGGATGCTAGAAGCATTTTTAACCATCCCATCACTAGTCATCGTGCTTGCTTTTCAAGCCATAATGCGAGGAAGTGTATGGAGTATGGCTGTCATTATAGGCGTGACAGGTTGGTTTGTCACGGCGCGTATTGTACGCTCTGAATTTATGCGACTAAAGGAATCAGAATTTGTCCAAATGGCCGTGATGTTCCGTACACCTACATGGAAAATATTGTTTGGGCATTTGTTGCGCAATAGTTTCCCTGCTATTTTTGTCGTAACACTATTTAACTTCGCTGGTGCTATTTTCATGGAAGTATCGCTTAGTTTTTTAGGAATCGGTGTACCACCAGCAACGCCGTCTTGGGGCACAATGCTGTATTCAGCTCAAACAGATTTACTTGTTGGTGCATGGTGGATTGGATTATTTCCGGGACTTTTAATTTTCTTCACAATTTTATGTCTTCAATTTATCGGGGAGGCATTAAAGAAGCAAGGAGGTGAGCGTTCTCATGCTTAGCATTGATGGATTATCTGTTTCATTGAACGGAAGACAACTTATCAATAATGTAACGTTTACAGTACCTAAAGGCCGTATTACGTCAATTATTGGGGAGAGTGGTAGTGGGAAAAGTATGACTGTATCTGCCATCCTTGGCTTATTACCTGTGCATGCACAGGCGTCGGGAGCTATTTCTTTAAATGACAAAAATTTAGTCGAAATGTCCCCAAAAGACAAAGTGGAGCTACGCAAAATGCATTTTTTTACGATCTTTCAGGATGCAGCGAATAGCTTTTCACCCTCCACGAAAATGAAACACCAATTGTTTATCTTTACAGGGCACAAAAAAGGCCATACGAAAATGGTGTTTTTTCAAAAAATGCGTCTGATTTTACAGGATTTGGATTTAACAGAAGACATAATGGAACGCTATCCCTTTGAGCTTTCAGGAGGCATGCTGCAACGGTGTATGATCGCTTGTGCCTTATATACGGAGCCCACATTATTAATCGCAGATGAACCAACATCTGCACTCGATATGCTCATTCAAAAGGATTTTATTGAATTACTGAAAAAACTTAATGACGAAAAAGGAACTACCATATTACTCATTACGCATGATTTGGACATCGCTGTTTCAGCTGCGCATTCAGTAGTTGTCATGAAGAAAGGTGAGGTCGTGGAAACAGGTCTGGTAACCGATATATTTGAAACGCCGAAAAATTCATATACAAAGCTACTTTTAGAGAATCATTTTTAGGGGGAAATGTCATTGTTGCTGCAAGTAGAAAATGTTAGTAAAACCTTTCATAGAGGGCAGCAAATACTAAAGCATGTGAACGTTTTAGTAGGACATGGCGAAATCGTTGGACTGGTAGGCGAAAGTGGAAGCGGTAAAAGCACACTTGCCAAAATCATTATGCAGTTGGAAAAGGCCGATCAAGGTCATATTCATTTGAATGACGTGCGCATTACGAAGAAAAATTGTCAGTCATTTTATGAACAATGTCAGTTGATATTCCAGAATGCAACTGCCGCCTTAAACCCATTGTGGGCTGTGAGGGAATCATTATTGGAGCCATTACAGCATAAAAAATCAGTAACCAACGACTATTTGCATGCCATGCTCGACAAGGTGAAGCTACCAATCGCTGTGTTAAATTGTTTGCCAAATGAGCTAAGTGGTGGAGAAAGACAAAGAGTTAATTTGTTAAGGTCCATTTTAGTAGAGCCCAAATTGTTAGTGTGCGACGAAATTGTTTCCAGCTTAGACCGATTAATTCAACGGGAAATTATTGATTTATTAATGACACTAAATAAAGAACGGAACATGGCGATATTATTTATTTCCCATGATTTAAAGGCTGTTTCCTATTTATGCGAACGATTATACGTCATGAAGGATGGCGTAATAGTCGATGAAAGTAAAAAAGAACAAGGTGTTTTTCGATTAACCAACAACTACGCCCAAAAGCTGTTTCAAGCGATAGAATGATGAACTTTTGCAGGGGGCGAGCTACTATTTCAAAAGTTGCTGCATGTTTAATACAATTTACCGAAATTATTTCATACTGAATTAAACAATCAACGGTTAAGTTCCTATAGCTTGACCGTTTTTTGAATTCCTTTAGCAATAATCTTCTAAAAGATAATTTATGAAGTAACTTTAGTTTAGTTCTCTAAGGTTTATTTTTAGGTACATGCCACTAAACATGTTTTCTACAAGTATTCACGTTATAATTGAATGGGGTGATAGCGAATGAAAAGTGTAAACTTACAACTTGACCACAATAACTCGATTGAGATAACGCAGATAGATAATACTTTATTCGAAGTTCGACTCGGTATTAACGGAAGTATTAGCATGTACTATATGACGCGCGCTCAACTTGAAAATCTTGAACTAGGCGCTGATGTTCATATTGAGACGATTCGTGCTGGATTACTTAACGATTAATGGTAGTTCAAGACGTTCTACTATAACGGTTAGGCTATTGCAGCTTAACTGTTTTTTTATTTTCCCAAAGGCCCCGTACCTGATTAGTTCAAGAACGTTTTCATTTTATTACTGGTGTAGGCATACCATTGTGCCAATCCATGATGAATGGGGCTTGGTGAGGATTGAGATTTAATGGTATTTCATTTCTCGATACAAAGTGCAATTCGCTACTTTCATCATTGATTTGTAAAGTGCCTTGATAATCGTTTGAATAAAATATTATCTGAACACTAAATACTTTATCTCCATTTGAGTACTCTGCAAAACCATTTTTACCTGAATACAATCCAAACAAACTTACATTGTTCAGAATAAGATTAGTTTCCTCAAAGACCTCCCTTTTGACTGTCTCTTCAAAGGTTTCTCCGATTTCCAAGATGCCTCCTGGGATGCCCCAAATATTATTGTCAGTCCTTTTTTGTAAAAGAATACGTCCAATATCATCTTCAATTATTGCTCCGCATCCAATCGTCAATAGAGTTTCATGTCCAATCATTTGTCTCATTGTTTTAATGTAGTCATTCATCAATGATTACCTCATTCCTTGTTTTAGCCCAAATGTCTCTGTATTTAACTTTATTTTCCAGAAGAGAATTTTTTATAAAGATGGACGGTGTCTTTTTTTCCTTCAAGTCCTTGTCCTACTTTACGGTCAAAAAATTTTTAACTATGTAGGCTGATGTTTGCCATTTACAACTTTTCTTAAAGAGTCTCAAGTTGAATGCAAGGGTGCGTTGATAACTATATTATATCTTATATAGAACTTTATAAAAAAAACTTCCACATTAGCATGTAGTCTATCAAAATAAAAAAAGGTAATTTTAGAGAACTAACAAGTGACTCTATACTCTCCATCATAAAGTATATGGAATATTTTGTTATAATTGACAATGTAAAAACACTTCTTTACAATTAATACTAGTAATCTATAAGGAATGTGACGTAGTTCACGTTCTTTCACAACTGAATAGCGTGTAGTAATAGGTGTAAATTGAATCAATTTACTAAAAGGGAAGTCGGTGGAAGTCCGACACTGTCCCGCAACTGTAAATGTGAGCGTCTTTTTTGAATACCACTGTCTAAAGACGGGAAGGGGAAAGATGCGTTGACCGTAAGTCAGGAGACCTGCCTATTACGAGTACACACCAAAACCCTACGAGGAATAGGAGGTGGCATGTTGACAAAACAGAATATTCTGTTTGTCACTGTACGTCAAACGCCCATAGTAAAAGAAGTTATTCGGTACCGAACCGTTTCTTTCCTATGTTGGCGATGTTTGATGTTACGTGATGAATGATATGTATAAGGTGTTATAGCCATTACATAACGGATTTCCTCTTATTGAAGAAGAAATCCGTTTTTTTTTTTTAGTGGCCGTACACCTGTCGTTTTGAAAATATGTACGAAAAGAGGAATGCACGTATGACGAATATTCATGTATGTACAGCACAGGAAAAGCATCAATCAGCTATGAAAATTTGTAAGCATCCACGCACTGAAGTTGGTAAGCAGACGAAGACAAGAATCGTCATCGAATCACTTGTCGATCAGTTTTTAGCAACAGGACTTATTCGCAACGAACGATTATTTAATCGCATTTTATATAACAAAGCAATCATCTGGATTCAAAATGAAGGGTATGATGGACATCTATTGGCCAAAGCAAATGTAGCTGATGAGTTAAAAACAAGAAAGAATGGCTTTAGGATGTATATGCCGACCAATCCGATTGTTTATGAAGTGAACGGAGAAGCGTATCATTTAATTACACGTATCGATTCGGTTCGTGCAAAACCAAATTTAGAAAGACTTCATTTGGACCCAAAGCCGATTTTAAGCGCTGCACGTGTAAATGATTTATTGTGCTCGATGGTCATGCGTTTTTATGAGACGTATGTAGCAGATTTAGCATTAGTAATTGCGACAAAAAGAGAGTCAAATAAATTATCGAATCTAAAAAAATACGTAGAGCACGAATATGCGCAATTTATGCAAGCTGTAAAAACACTAAATGATTACCATTTAAATTGGCATCCTCGTGGCAATGGTCATGAACTATTGCTCCAAGTTATCGATAACTTACAATTATTAAAAAGTAAGCCGGGCACTGTGTTAGTTGATTTTTCAAACAATCATGGCTATGTCATTGTGGAACCTGCTTATTTACTCATTGAAGAGACAAATAGTACCGCGCAAGCTTTATAAAAGTAACTCCTCCACCTTGGTGGTGCATTTAGGCTGTCAACAAACTCAAAAAATTGGTTTGTTGACAGCTTTTTTCTTTTAGAGGGACCTATAACCTGTTGAGATCCGCTACGGCGGACGCTTTTCGCGGGCATGGCTTCAGTCTACTCTTCGCTACGCTCCTGCGGGGCCTTTTCGCTCATGCGATTCCCGCGGAAATCAACGGTTTTTTACTATTTATTCAAAAGACTGAAGGCAAAATCAAAGAGATTTAAGTTTGCCTTTAGTCTGAATCCTCCACTTTTGTGGAGAATTTTTTTTATCATTCTCTTAAATGAAACTAGGGAAGGATGCATTAAGTCCAGTTATCAATCATTTTTAGGTGCGCTGAACATACTAAGGATGAGTGACATGCCAGCGATTATACCGAACACATCCGAAGAATAAATGTTTAGTAGCCAATCCAAAATGATTGGTTTTTTTATAGTTATTGGCAACGATTCAAATGTAGCGAAAACTGGGTAAGCGAACGTAAGTAACAAACAAGGAATAGCGACACACCATAATAATGATAGATTTATGTTGAGTGACCCATTTTTTTACAATGATAAGCGAAATATAGAAACCTAGTAGAACAGCAATGAATGGATTTGACCAGATGACAGGCATAAAGTTGAAAGTTTCACTTACATTTTGTTGAATGATTTTTTCAATCTTTGACAATAACATTACTAATAAGAGTAAGCCAATTAGCCAAAGAATTTTCCTGCAATAAACTAGCCAAATAGATTTTTTCAAAAATATACCCCCTTCGTTGCTTAATAATTGATAAGATTTATGTATCCCGCATTAACGGTCAGTAAGACACCGCTTCAAGTTGAAGATGACAACGATTCCGCTAGGGGAGATTAACACTGACCGTAAAAGCCCGATTGGTTCAACTAACAATCAGTGGGAACAAAAGCCTCCTCTGATTGAAGTTTCATTTTATTTTATGCAATGCATGGCAGCTTGTGCTTCATGCCATGGAATCGAGTAGCCTTTTCCTTTGGCACAAAATATACTAGACGAAGTATACGCAGGGTCGGCATTTTTATCGTAGGCTATTTGGGCAATGATTTCCTCTGTATTATGACAAACATCATAGCCATCAAATTGTAGCGACAGTGAGCCTTTGCCATTTGTGTAAGCTGCAAAGACTGTACTGTAGCTCTAAAGGTAGCGACAGGTGCACGCCCTGTTAAAATTACCTGTTCTTCTGTCATAATCGGCGCATCAAAAGTGCCGGCTGCTTGTTGAATATCGGTCATCATGCGGCCAATAAAATCGTTAGGCGCCTTTAGCTTGAAGCGGTAATAGGGTTCAAGCAATAGATTTTCAGCTTGTTCTAGGCCTTGACGCAGTGCGCGGAATGTCGCTTCTCGAAAATCGCCGCCATTCGTATGCTTGATATGTGCACTGCCAGTTAGAAGGGTGAACCGGATATCTGTGACAGGGAAACCTGTTAATAGTCCATGGTGTTCACGCTCGAATAGGTGCTTTTCAATAAGCCGTTGATGCCCGACAGATAAATCATCAGCGTGACAAGAGTTGACAAACGTATTGCCAGCACCACGTGTAGTGGGTTCCATGCGTAAATGCACCTCAGCATAATGCTTTAATGGTTCAAAATGGCCATAGCCTGTCACTACTGTTGCAATTGTTTCCATATATAAAATTTGGGGTTCACCAAATGTAACTGTCAGTGCAAAGCGATCTTTTAGCACGTCACTTAGTACTTCAAGCTGAATGACGCCCATAATGTGTACGTGAATTTCCTGAAATTTCTCGTGCCACACAACACGTAATGAGGGCTCCTCGGCTTCAAGCAAACGGAAGATTTTCAATATTTCCTTTATATGTTGTTGTCCTACATATTGCACTTTTGCTTGTAATGTTGGTACTAGTTCAAATGGCTGAGGACGCATCGCACTGCCCAAGATGTCACCAATGTTTGCTTGACTGAGCCCCTTCACTGCAAATACTTCTCCAGCACTTACTTCTTGCACTGTTTCAAAGCGATTCCCATTATATAACCGTATTTCGGTCACTTTTTCAGAAATCTCACCAAAAGTAAAATCATCACGAACATGCAGCGTGCCTTGTAATGCTTTAATAAATGTTAAGCGCTGTTGCCCGTCATGGCGAATTTTAAATACCTCACCTTGAAACGGTTCGTCTTTTTTATATTTAGTCTCAGTGAGAAGGGAAAGTTGCATCAAAAATTCCTTGATGCCAATATCTTTTAAGGCAGACCCGAAAAAGCAAGGGAAGGCTAGCTCTTCCTTGATCATTGTTTGCAAACGGGTTAGACAAGTATGGTTCTCTAGCGTTTCAGCGAGAAAAGCATCGAGTAACTGTTCATCTCGCTCAGCAAGCCACTCCTTCATTTGACTCGATATAGAGTCAGTGCGGAGCGGTTCATTTATTAACAAAACATCAGCAGAAAATTCCTTTTGAAGCTGTTTCTTTACTGCTTCGACATCGGCCCCTTCACGATCGATTTTGTTGATAAAGAACAACGTTGGTACATGATACTGGCGTAGTAGCTGCCACACTGTTTCGGTATGGCCCTGTACGCCTTCGACTGCACTAACGACAAGAACGGCATAGTCCATGACACGTATCGCACGTTCCATTTCAGGAGAGAAATCCACATGCCCGGGCGTATCAATAAGCGTATATGTTTCATTGCCAACTTGCATGCGTGCTTGCTCAGCAAATATAGTAATGCCACGTGCACGTTCAATCGCATGATTATCTAAAAAAGTATCCTGGTGATCGACACGTCCGCGAGCTTGAATACTATTCGTATGATAAAGTAACTGCTCAGAGAATGTCGTTTTCCCTGCATCCACGTGAGCGAGTACGCCAATTGTTTTATACATAAAAATCCTCATTTCCATCGTACATTTCTCTTTATTGTAACAGAATTCACATAAAAAGATTTCGTGTGAAATAGTTAGTGTTTATGTTTAAATAGTGCTAGGTTATTAATCATTTTTATTATTGGATATTTTTGTGTGATTGCTATCAAATTTCACTTCTGCTAGTCTTTCAAGTAGAAATAAAATACATATTGGTGCAAATGGCTTTAGGTCATTTGCTTAAAAGGGAAATCGGTGCAAATCCGATGCTGTCCCGCAACTGTAAATGGGGAGTCTAGACTACATCCACTGTAGGAAACTATGGAAAGGAGTAGATGATGAGCCTAAGCCAGGATACCTGCCAATACATACATAATTTACTTCAGGCCACGAGGATGGCTGTAGTGACTGGTTGGAGAACCTGGATTAATTCACTATGATACCCTCTTGGAAACAAGGGGATTTTTTATGCCCTTTTTTAACGAATTGACGTCATAAGTCGTTATATTTGGGCTGAATGTTACTAGATTCAGTCAATAGAATATAGGTAGCAAAGAAGTCTTTGATTTCTTACTATACAGATTACATAACAAAGGGGAAAACAGACATGAACAAGTGGAAAGGCATATGGCTTATTCTTGTTATTGCGATGTTAAGCATTTTAGGTGCTTGCAACAGTAAGGATGAACAAGAATTAGCTGCGCAAAGTGAAAAGGTAGAACCAGCACAAGCTGAAACTACGGAAATAACGATGGAAAATAATGATACGAGGCAAGTTTATACAGAAGCGCCAAAAAAGGCGATTAGCTTAAATCAGCATGTCACAGAGATCATGCTGGCTCTAGGCCTAGAAGATTCAATGGTAGGTACAGCTTATTTAGATGACAAAATTTATGAGCCGTTACAAGCTGCATATGATAAAGTACCAGTTTTAGCTGAACAGTATCCATCGAAAGAACAAATAATTGATACAGAAGCTGATTTTTTATATGCAGGATGGAAAAGTGGTTTTAGTGAGAAGGGCGTTGGAACACCAGAAGAATTAGAGGCACTTGGTATCCACACATATTTACATACATCTTCTAGTATTACGAATCCAACGCTGGACGATATTTTCACCGATATTCGTAATATCGCATCCATTTTTCGAGTAGTGGATCGTGGGGAAGCTTTAATTGAGCAGATGACGAAAGAGGTAGAGTCTGTACGAGAAAAGCTACCACAAGATAAGGAAGCGCTACGAGTTCTTGTTTATGATAGTGGGGAAAAGGAAGTCTTTACAGCTGCACAAAACTTTATGAATGAGCTTGTTACAGTTGCCGGTGGTCACAATATCTTTGGCGATGTGGAATCAGGTTGGACAACTGTATCAAAAGAAGATGCAGTAGAACGTAATCCTGAAGTTATTGTTGTCATTGATTACGGTGCTACAACAGCCGAGGAAAAAATCAACTTTCTAAAAAATGATCCAGCGTTAAAAGAAACTGCAGCCGTAACTAATGAGCGCTTTGTTATTTTACCGCTATCAGCAGCATCAGAAGGGGTACGTGCAGCAGAGGCGATTCAAATTTTAGCGCAAGGATTCTATCCGGAGAATTTTTAACTCTTAAGCACAAAAGAAAATGAAATCCAAAAAGTAAATTTGTAATTAAAATGGGCTAGCAATTTGCTAGCTCTTTTTCATAGGGGGAGAGATTGGTGAACGCATTTCGTAATAATATTCCTGAAAAAACATTTGCAACACTCAATGCCAATGGAGAATTTGCACGTCTAGCCGTGAGTCCTGGTATGATTAATAAACACTATACGCCAGCCCAATTTCAAAAAATTGCGGAAGTTGTTGGTGAGGGTGGGGCCATTAAATATTCTGCATCGTACAGTATCCTTTTATCTGTACCTACGAATGGTGTGGAGCAAGCGATTAAGACATTACAACAAGCTGGCTTGTATATAGCAAAACAAGGTTCAATTGTTGCGATGAAGGCCTGTGATTTTTGCGATGGCGATAAAATGGAGGCCGCTGCGATTACAGAACAATTATACATTGCATTGGAAGGTTTAGAAGTTCCGAAAAGGTTACGATTAAATGTCAACGGTTGTGCATCCGCCTGCTATAATGCGATATATGATGATATTGGACTTGTTTATCAGAAGGACAGCTTTGACATCTATTTAGGTGCAGTTCCAATGGGTGTTCATGCACAAGCGGGTACATTATTTGCCAAACGTGTGTCGATTCAACATATAGAAGTCTTGCTTCATCAAATTATCACCCTATATAAAGACTATGCGCGTCCAGAAGAGCCGTTTTATAAATTTTACCGTAGAACAAATACCGCTGCATTTTGGCAACATCTAAAAAACGGGTGACTCGAAAAGAGCCACCCGTTTTTTTAGTTTAGTTTTTGAATAAAAACAACCTTTAAATAATTGAACTCAGGAAATTCACGAGGTACGCGGAAGTCCTTTGGTAGGCCGAATTCTTCAACAATTTTATAGCGAGTATTTGTTTCCTTGAATGCTTGGTCAATAAAACCTCTAAACTTTTTTATGCCAAAGCTTGCGTTATTCGTTGACGCCACTATAATGCCATTTTTCTCTGTAATGTCGATTGCATCCATTAATAATTTAGGATAGTCCTTGGCAGTTGAAAACGTTATTTGCTTTGTACGTGCAAAGCTAGGTGGATCTAAAACAACAAGGTCAAATTTTAAATGATGTCGCTGTGCATATTTGAAATATTGAAATACATCCATTACTTTAATGTCTTGTGCTTCGTAGTCAATGTTATTGACACTAAATTGCTCTATTGTTTTCGCTAAACTACGCTTGGCTACGTCTACACTTGTCGTTTTCATTGCTCCACCAAGAGCTGCTGCAACTGAGAACGCTCCTGTATAAGAGAATGTATTCAACATATTTTTATGTTGAGAATAGCGCTCGCGAATAGCAAGTCGCACTTCACGTTGATCAAGGAAAATACCTGTCATCGCACCATCGTTCAAATTAACAGCGTAGTTCATGCCATTTTCCTTCACAATGATTGGAAATTCGCCGGGTGTACCCATTACGAAATCGTCTTGTTCGATATATTGCCCTTTGCTATCAAAACGCTTCTTCTCATAAATGGCTTTATAGTTTACTGTCTCTGCAAGTGCCTCGTAGACCGCTTCTTTAAATGAATAGATGCCTGCACTATACCAACTCACCATATAATAGCCTTCAAAGAAGTCAATCGTTAGTCCACCAATACCATCACCTTCCCCATTGAAGACCCGGAAGGCTGTAGTATGACCATTGTTAAAGAAAGCTTCACGATTTTGAATGGCTTTTTTTATTTTTTTAGCAAAAAATGCTTTATCGATTTCTTCATCTGCATCGGGCGTTAACATCCAGCCGATACCTTTATTTTGTACACCATAATAACCTGTACCAATAAAGCGGTTATGGATATCCAGTAGTCGCAGTAGGGCGCCTTCCTCTTGTGGCAGTTTCCGTACGTCGACCGCATCTTTTGAAATTAGCGGATAGCCTTTTTTTAATGATGCGGCAAATTGATTGTTAATTTGTAATGCAATAGTTTGTGTCATGTTGTCATCCTTTAAAAACATTTTGCTCTATTATCTCATTGTTTGGTAGGGTTAACAAACTTATTTCACAAATGCGGCGATTTTTTCAACAGTATCAAGGGTAGCTTCTTCGAAAAACTCCATTTTGCTAAAATAGCTATGGATGAGTCCAGACATGTGTACATGTTCGACAATCACACCTGCATCGGCCAGTTTTTGTGCGTAGGCAAGGCCTTCATCATAGAGTACATCTGCTTCCGCTGCTATAATGATTGTCTTTGGTAAGACACTAACATGTTCAAGAAGCAATGGTGAAACAAGTGGATTTGTATAGTTATCTACATCTGTATAATGACTAGCAAACCATTTCATACCTTGTTTGTCTAAACCAAAGTGTTCACCATAAGTTGTGTAGGAAGGGGTAGTGAAATCGACATTTGTGACAGGATAAATAAGTGCCTGTGCAGCAATTTTAGGCCCGTTTAAAATGGCAGCTAAATAGGCCACGACCGTCGCTAAGTTGCCACCCGCACTATCTCCAGCAACTGAGAGACGCGATGCCTCTCCACCAAAACTTGCTATGTTTTCATATACCCAAAGTAAGCCATCATAAGCATCGAGAAGCGGTGTTGGGAAGTGGTATTCAGGAGCTAATCGGTAATCTACTGACACGACGATTGCCTGCGCTTTTTCAGCAAGTAACTGACAACCTGCATCAGCCGACTCTAAATCACCAAATACCCAGCCACCACCGTGGTAATACACGATAACAGGTAATGTTCCGTTATGAACAGGTGTATAAATACGTGCATTAATTTTTGCTCCATCACGCACAACTATTTTTTTATCGACAATCGATGCAAGTTGCGGAACGCGAGTAGATTGCCATTTAGGAACGGCTCGCATTGCTCTTGCTTCTTGAGGGGTTGCTTCATAATAATGTGCATTCGAATTAGTTGCATGTATATAACGTACAGCTTCATTCGTTAACCAGGTCATGTTCATCAGTCCTTTATATTTACGTTTATAATCTTATTATAAACTATTCATATAATTTTACTAGGTTTTAATATTGGAAAACAAGATAATTATATTAATGAGCAGAAATATTCCGATTGTAAAGCAAAAATATGTTTATAATATAATGAACTAGTTAACTAGGAGGGACAAAATGATTTCTTTAATTGTAGCACATGATGAAAAGTACGTAATTGGTTATGAAAACGGCATGCCGTGGCATCTCCCAGGAGATTTACAATACTTTAAGGAAAAAACGATGGGCAAGCCAATGATTATGGGACGTAAAACATTTGAATCCATTGGTAGAGCGCTTCCGGGACGCCGTAACATTGTCATTACTCGTGATGAAAGCTACCATGCTGATGGTATTGAAACAGTAACGAGTTTAGAGGCGGCTCTTGCCCTTGCGGGAGATGTCCCAGAAATTATGATAATTGGTGGTGAACAAATATTCCGTTTATCAATGCCAATTACAGATCGAATATACATTACAAAAATTAATCATGCGTTTAATGGGGATACATTCTTCCCAAAATATGAAGAGGACTTTATTGAGGTTTCGGAACAAGAACCTGAGACTGCACCAGAGGGCTATACTTTTCAATATCAAATTTTTGAACGAAAAGCTCAAAATCGTTAAATCACTCGTTTACAGCCAGTCAATCATAATGAAGGTGCACGGTGTTTGCTAACACCGTGCTTTTACTATAGGTAAAAATAGATACAGGCATACATGGAACCACATCCTGCTAGAACAAAGAGGTGCCAGATTGTATGGTTGTAGGGAAGAGAGCGCCATGCATAAAAAATCGCACCAATTGTATAAAAAAGACCACCAGCTAATAGCAGTGAAAAACCAGGATTCCCTAAGTAAATATAAACGGGTTTAATGGCAAAAATAATGAGCCAGCCCATACCAATGTAAAAGAGTAGAGAAAGAATTTCAAAGCGATTGATAAAAAAGCATTTAAAGAGTACGCCAACAATGGCAAGTGTCCAAATTATGCAAAGTAACGTAACGCCCATTGTTCCGCCAACCGCAAGTAATAGAAAGGGTGTATAGGTCCCTGCAATTAAAATATAAATAGAGGAATGGTCGAGGATGGCAAAAAAGCGTTTGTATTTTTCAGGCATGCTATGAAGCAGTGTCGACATTAAAAACAAGATGATGACGGAGGTGCCGAATACACTGAAGGTTACAATATGCATCGCACTGCCATGTTGTACACCTGCTAAAATCAGGACAATAAGTGCTGGAATACTGGCTATAAAACCAACGCCGTGTGTAATGGCATTCCAAAGCTCTTCCTTCCACGTTTTATAGTCAAATGAATTCATCATTTAAAACACTTCCTTTCGTTACTTTTACTATACCCCGATAGCTTACATTCGACTATTTACATTTGTCATATCTTTCATGTCAAAAGTGTCATACGGATTTTCTGCCACTTTTAGAGGTATTTATTAGACAAATTCAGTAAAAAAAAGCTATAGTATCAAAGGTAAAGTCCACGAAAAAGACTAGGAATTGACATGTCAAATGACAAATGTCATGTTTACATATGGAAACATTAGTCTATATAATTAATTTTAATGAAGTAAAAGGATGTGTCAAAGTGGGACGAATTCATATTGTAACGGACTCAACTTGTGATTTAACTAAAGAAGAGGTAGCACAACACGGTATACATATTGTGCCGTTAACGATCCAAATTGATGGTAAAACGTATATAGACGGTGTAGATTTAGAGCCACAACCCTTTTTAGGCTTAATGAAGAAAGCGGAAAATTTACCAAAAAGTTCACAGCCTGCACCAGGGAAATTTAAAGAGTTATATGATGAACTCGGTAAAGATGGTGACCAAATCATTTCAATTCATATGACAGGTGGCATGAGTGGTACTGTAGAGTCTGCTCGACAAGCTGCTCAAATGACTGATGCAGATGTCACAGTTATCGATTCACGATTCATCGCCGTTGGACTTGCTATTCAGTTAAGAGAAGCAATAAAAATGCGTGATGCGGGTGCTACAGTTGAACAAATCGTCGCACGCCTAGACCAAGTACGTGAAAACACTCATTTATACGTAATTGTTGATACGCTCGAAAACCTTATTAAAGGTGGACGTATTGGTAAAGGTACGGGCTTTATCGGTTCACTGCTCAATATTAAAGTCATTGCGAACTTAGAGGGTGGGGCATACAACCCGGTGTCAAAAGTACGTAGTCACAAACAAGTCGTTAACTTCCTATTTAAGCAATTCCAAGCGGATACTGCTGGTAAAACAGTGAAGGCTGTTGGGATTTCCCATGCTGATGGGTTGACAACTATGGGAGGACCTTTAAAAGAATTAGTAGAAAGTACTGGCTTTGATGAGGTAGAGATTGCCTTTACATCACCAATTATCTCTACACATACAGGTCCGGGTGCGATTGGATTTATTTATTTTTCAGAATAATAATCAAGAGCTGCTACATAAATAATTGTAGTGGCTTTTTATTTACTTACAATAGGCGTTTTAGTACTGTCACAATTGAGGGGATTTGGGTCCTTAGCAGATCTAGATAAATATAACGCATTTTTTCCCCTTGGTGGTGGTCTGCCTTCTTTGGCAGATGTATGCTATGCGAAAAATAGCCATGACGTTGAGATCTAAAGATGGATTAAAAACAGTGCAAGTGAAATGCATTAGGTTAATTTATTTATAAAGTGAAGTATAGTCACTTTTCATTGCAGCGTGAACTATCTATAATAGTAGTAACAGTAAAAGATGGAAGGTGGTCAAATGGACATCTGGCGAGTAATTTTGTCATGTTTGATCGTCTTAGTACTAAGTGGTTGTGCTATTTCAATAGATGAACCGAATCCGCAGGCTGAACCAGAAAGTGATCAGGCAGCGACGGAGCAAGATATGAGACAGGATGAGCAACAAACAGAAGACGAGGGTAAATCCTCTAGTAATATGTTGACGCAAATTTTTGAACATTTTTTTGAACCTTCACCAGAGGATTTACGGCAAATTGATGATGAAAACGCGGAGCAACTACATTACCTGGCACTAGGAGATTCTTTAACGGATGGTGTTGGTGATGAGTATAGTCAAGACGGTTATGTTGGAAGATTAGCAGACTCACTGCTCACTTGGCCTTCGATTTCAGAAGTTGAGGTTGATAATCGAGGAAAAAGGGGAAGACGTAGTGATCAGCTATTAAAATTAGTGAAAAAAGGGCATTATGATGAAGAGTTACAACAAGCACAACTCATTTCATTGACAATGGGTGGAAACGATGTAATGAAAGTTGTTAAACAGGATCTATTTAATCTGAAACGCGATGCTTTTGATGCTGAATTACAGGCCTATGAAAAACGCTATAGTAAAATTATTGATGGTATTCGTGCAAAAAACCCAACAGTACCACTATTACTAATTGGCTTTTATAATCCATTCTCTATCGTCACAAATGAGGCCAATGAATTTGATACAATTATTACTGAATGGAATAATGTGATTGAAAGGGTAGCTAGTAAGGATACAAATGCATGCTATGTATCAGTGGAAGATTTATTTGATTCGAATGAAGAACTCGTTTATCATACGGATTTCTTTCACCCTAATGCAAAAGGTTACGATAAAATGACAGAGCGAATTTTAGAAGCAATGGGGCAATGCGGAATGGAAAAGAAGATTAACAAGGAAATAGGCTTCGAGGAGTGACAAAATGAATAAATGGAAATTCGCATTTTTCGCATTAGCAGGAACGGTGCTTTTTGCGATCCTCCTCGTCGTTTATTTAGCTACGAAACCAGTAGATGGAGTAAATTTAGCGAAGAGTTCAGAAAGTGAAGAAGTAAAAGGCAATGTACTAGTCGTTCAAACAACAACGAAGGAATTTGAATCGATATCGAAAAAGTATTTAAAGGATACAGCCAAGGGTTCGCCATTACCGATTGATTTCACAATAGGTGATGACATTCAACTTAAGAGTAAATTGACGGTCTTTTATACTGAAATTCCAATTACCATGAATTTTGAACCGATTGTGGATAAGAAAGGCAATATTATATTAAAGCAAACGGAGATGAATGTCGGCCTATTGAATATTCCACCGGAGACCACGATGAAAATAATGCGTGATTCGGTGGAATTCCCTTCATGGATTACTGTGGATCCGAATAGAGCAGAAATTTACATTGATTTATCACGTGTAAATATTGCTTCAGGATCTCGTGTGCGCGCGAAGGAACTAGACTTACCAAACGATAAAATTTTATTGGAAATTATCGTTCCTGGTCAATAAGGAGTGAGAAGAAATGGCAATACAATATGCAACGTTTGCGGGTGGCTGTTTTTGGTGCATGGTCAAGCCATTCGATGAGACACCTGGCATAGAATCCGTGATTTCTGGCTACACAGGAGGCCATGTTGAAAATCCAACATATGAACAAGTGTGCTCTGAAACGACAGGTCATGTGGAAGCTGTTCAAATTATGTTCGATGATGAGCTCTATTCGTACGAGCAATTACTGTCAACATTCTGGACATTAATCGATCCTACTGATGCTGGAGGACAATTTTATGATCGAGGTCAATCTTATACAACTGCGATTTTTTATCATGATGAAGAACAACGTGAACTGGCAGAACGCTCAAAGGCTGATTTAGCGGCATCAGGAAAATTTAACAAGCCGATTGCCGTGAGAATTTTACCTGCAAGTACGTTTTATGCAGCCGAAGATTACCATCAATATTATTATAAGAAAAATCCAATGCACTATGAACGCTATGCAGTCGGCTCAGGTCGCGAAGCGTTTCAGGCGCTACACTGGGGGCACAATAAATGAGCAAAGAACAGCGATTAAAAGAGTTAACAGATATGCAATACTATGTCACGCAGGAAAATGGGACAGAACCACCATTTCGTAATGAATATGACCAGCACTTTGTAGATGGTATTTATGTCGATATCGTTTCTGGTAAGCCGTTGTTTAGCTCATTCGATAAGTTTGACGCAGGTTGTGGCTGGCCAGCATTTGCTAAACCAATTATCAATGAAGAAGTAATTGAGCATTTTGATACGACACATGGCATGCGTCGTGTAGAAGTGCGTAGCAAAGAGGCTAACTCGCATTTAGGACATGTCTTCCCAGATGGACCAGCTGAGCTTGGGGGCTTACGTTATTGCATTAACTCTGCGGCTCTTCGTTTTATCCCAAAAGAAAATTTAGAAAAAGAAGGCTATGCTGAATATATTTCATTGTTTAAATAAGAACGTAAAAACGCCTAGTACCCACCGTGCTAGGCGTTTTCAGTCTTTTTTCTTCTCTTAATAGAAGTATATATGGAGCCGTTGATTTCCACTACGGCGGACGCTTTTCGCGGGCCTGACTTCAGTCTCCTCGTCGCTACGCTCTTGTGGGGCCTTTTCGCTCTCTATGCACGTCGACGCCTAGTACACACTGTGCTAGGCGTTTAGACAAATTCAAAAAATGGATTTTGTTTACAGTTTTTTCATTTTAGAAGAAATAGTAAGAAATCGTTGCTTTCCGTTCCAGGCACTCCCTTTCCTCAGGCACGGCTCCAACTAATTTTTGCGGCGGGTCGCCGCAGAAATGGTTTTAAACACGTGCTGTTCCTGTAGGAGTGTCGCGCCTTCCACTCCAATCAACTTGTATCGCCTACTGATAATTCTGCTCCTAACCTGCTAAGAATACTTAAGGAGATGATGATCATGATGACAAAAGTACTATGAATGCTCGTTGACACTGTCTACTTCCTCACGATGACATAAAAAAGAATGTCCCTAGGAGAGTCATTCTTATACGTGTTACACTTTAAATTCACTAACGACATTTCGGAGGCTATCTGCCTGGTGAGCTAGCTCTGTGGCTGCTGCGTTGATTTCTTGCATGGATGCAGAACCCTGTGTTGCGGCTGCAGCTGACGTAACGGTATTTGCAGCCGTTTGCTCTGTGAAAGCATTCATATGCACAAAATCACTGGCAACTGCATTACTATAATCAAGTGTCAAAGCAATTTTCTCTACCATAGCCGTAATAATGGTCGTCGTTTCTTTGGTGTGCGCTAAAATATTCGACAACGATTGATTCGTTTCATTTGTCACCTCGACTCCTCGAATGACGGAAATAACCCCTTCATGATTTTGCGAAATAATCGATGACACTTCATCTTGAATAGACGTCACAATGGATGTTACTTCTTTAGCAGCTGATTGAGATTGCTCAGCTAACTTGCGAACTTCATCGGCTACAACAGCAAAGCCTCTGCCGTGATCACCTGCGCGAGCAGCTTCGATTGCTGCATTTAAAGCAAGAAGATTTGTTTGCTCAGATATGGCTGTAATCGTACTGATAATCGATGTAATATCCGTAGATTTTCGGCCAAGTGCCTCGACGGTAGTAGTAGTGGAGGCCATTGTTTCTTCAATAGACTGCATAACTACAGAGGATTGATATACTGAACGGCTCCCATCGTCGGCTGCTTGTTGCATGGCAAGAGAGGCTTGCTGTACCCCGTTCGTCAGTTCTGTTAACTGATGCATAGAATGTTCCAAATCACTCATTTTTTGCTGTGCACTGGTCATGCTATGAATCGTATTGTCGCTATCACTGGCAATATCTGCAGTAGTATCTGCAATATTTTGAATGGTACGGGCATTATCTTCTGCCAATGCCATTAGCTCCTGGCTACTGCTTGAAACGTGGTCAGCAAGTTGGCTAACTCGTTTAATCAGGTTCGAAATAGAAATGATAAGTGTATTTGTCGATGTGGCAATGGTTGAGAATTCATCATTGTTTCGAACTTGGACGCGTCGTGTCAAATCGCCCCCAGCTTGGGCAATATCTAAGATAGAGTGGTTTATAGCAGACGTATTGTTTTTCAATGATTTAAATAGCATATACCCAAAAATAATCATGGCAATTAGTCCGACCAGCGAGATGAAAAAAAATGTAGTATTTGAAACTTTGATTTGTTCGTTGAGCTTACTTAGTGTTGCTTTATTGGATTCATCCATAACAGAGTTAATTGATTCAATGTTATCATCAATATGGATTTTCATGGTTTCCCCTGTACCGTTCATCATGAGCTTACGTGCTTGTTCAAGGCCAATTTCATCACGGATTGTCATCACCTTTTTAGAGTACTCAAGGTAGTTTTTGTAGTATTGACCAATTGCTTGCATATGGCCCAGTTCCAGTTCACGGTCGGAAAACTTTTCTTGTAAAGCCTGAATTTTTTTATTGATAGCATCAATTTTCATATTATAGGAAGTAGAATAACTACCATTCCCTGTGATTAAATAGGCCTGTTCAAGATTGGTTAGTCTAGCAATTTCATACGCAAGTTGATTGACCGTTAGTTGCTCTTGTACATTTTTTTCAGTAAAATCTTTCATTTGCTGTTGCAAATTCGTAATATTGACGTACGATAATATACCCATTACAGCATTAATAAGGATGAGTATGGCAAAAATAATCATCACTTTACCGCGGATTAAATGATAAAAACGTTGTCGTTTTTCTTTAGTAGAAGGGAGATTAGGCCTACTATGCTTTGAATCTGGATTTTTCCTTTTGAAAAAACTAGATTTAAAGAGAGACGGGCGTTTTTTCGTTGAACTACTTAGATTATTAGAGTTTTGCATCGCCATCACCTTCCTAAATTTGTATAGTCGATTTCAATTTTATCGTATTTTGCTAAATGTTTCTATTATTTTTTCATAAAATTTTCATTTTTCTGATAAAATAGCAATTGATCTTTTTATGACCATAGTCATAAGAAATGATCTTAGATGATGTTATTATCTGTAATAGGAAAAAATACTTAAAAGAAACTATAAGCTTTTTTATGACGAATTGTAATTTTTTTGATAAACTAGCGAAAAGAAAAATGAGAGAAAAGGAGGCACTTTTTGGTTATGAAAAAGAGCTTTTATTTATATGTATTAACTTTCCGTGGGGGAGATTGGTCAGATGAAAAGGTGCGTTTTGCAGAAGAGATGTTTCATGAGCATAATTTTCCAAAGCAAAGTTCAGATTTTGATGAGCTATCTACATATATAGAAACCTATGCAACGGATAATTTAACAACAGAAGTATTTGATGAACTATGGGATTTATATGTGGGTCATGAACGATAAGTCGGAATAATTTGACTACTCTTTCTTTTTAAGTTGCTAGACGTCTATCATTGCGTAAATATGAGAAACACAGTATCATTTAAAGTGATAACTGACAGAAAAGAGGGATTGCAGTATGAGTATTCATATTAATGCAAAAAAAGGCGAGATCGCTGACACAATTTTACTTCCAGGGGATCCGCTTCGCGCAAAATACATCGCAGAGACTTTTTTAGAGGATGTTACTTGTTATAACGAAGTTCGTAATATGTTTGGTTATACAGGTACGTATAAAGGCAAACGTATTTCTGTACAAGGCACTGGTATGGGTGTTCCATCTATTTCGATCTATGCAACAGAGTTAATGCAAGAATATGATGTTCAAAAATTAATCCGCGTTGGTACTTGTGGTGCAATTCAAAAAGATGTAAAAGTTCGCGACGTAATTTTAGCGCAAGCAGCGACATCGGATACGCGTATGAATCAAATCATTTGGGGTGGCGCTATCGATTTTGCTCCAATCGCAGATTTTGATTTATTATTAAAAGCTTATAACGCAGGTAAAGAGGCAGGGTTAAACTTACAAGTGGGGAACATCTTCACAGCAGATTTATTCTACTCGGATGAGCACCAAAATGAAAAACTAGCTCAATACGGTGTACTAGCAGTTGAAATGGAATCCGCAGCGCTTTACACGCTAGCAGCAAAATTTGGTCGTAAAGCACTTTCTGTATTAACAGTAAGTGACCACATCATTACTGGCGAAGTAACGACTTCAGAAGAACGTCAAACGACGTTCAATGACATGATGGTTGTTGCGTTAGAAGCGGCTATTCAAGACTAGTTGATATATCAACGTTTTAGGGGTATTTAATTTAATAGTAATTAAGGCAAGTGACCGAAGGCGACGAAAAGGAGACCATTTTATAAGATTTCGTCAAACAGGTCACTTGCTTTTACTTTGTCACGCTCAGTTAAATGACTATAAGTATTATGTGTTTGTTTTATATCAACATGTCCCAATTGTTCTTGTATGATTTTAAAGTTTACATTTTTACTAATCATATACGAAGCATATGTGTGACGTAATCCATGGAAATTTAGGCGTGGTAAGTTAAATCTGTCCACAATTTCTTTCCATCTATTAGACATGCCGTCTGGATGTGAAGGAAATCCATTACTTTTCACAAATAACAGGTTAATTGGATTGTTTTCGTCGTCAGCATCGGTGTCCATAATTCACCTGATTTTAACTTTAACTTTTTTCTTTCCTTTTCAAATTCTTTTGTCTCTTTCATCAAAGATTCTGGAATAAATACGGTTCTTGATCTCTTGGTCTTTGTGTTTCCAAGAAAAAAGCGTTTTGTATCTTTATCATATTGAAGTGTTTTATCTATAATAACGAATTGTTGGTGTAATCTAAACATTCAACTCTAATACCGGCTATTTCAGTCATTCGTAGACCTCCGAAAACTGCTAGTTTAATTTGTAATCGGTGCTTCGGATAAACTTGGTCCAGTATCGAGAGTAGTTGTTTTAACTGATTTTCATTATAAAATTGTATTTCACGATATCTTTTTTCAACGTATGGACGCTTCACTCCTTTCATTGGATTTTCTTGAACAACTCCCCAATCAATTGCTTTTGAAAAAATACTTTTTAATACCATGTATTTTCCATTTAAATTACGCTTTCCTTGTTCTTTTTCTTCTTTGAAAAAATTAACAACATGAAATGTTTTTATTTTTGACAGTTTCATTTTATTAAAATATTGAAGAATGCCTCCTCGCAAACTCGATTCATAATTATTCTTAGATTTAATTGCTAAATCGACACGTACATAAACATCCATCCAACGTTGTACAAACTGTTCAAAAGTAATATTCTCTATATCATTTTCAATCTCCATATTAGCAACTTCAATTTCAAACTCTGTAATTGCTTTTTTGATAGTACGTTCTGATAGACTATTTAATGTGACATTTTTGTATTTTCTTATGCGTTTACATTTTTCTTCATCATATCCGAGTTCAACAGTTATTTTTATGCGGGGTTTGCCATTTTTATTTGGCTCCAATTCTTTGTAACTTGCCATGATTATTTCTCCTTTCCTGATTAAAGAAAGAGCAGCGGATGAGCCACTCTTAAATTTTAATTACAAACGTTTGTAATCAAAAACATGGATCCGTGAAGTATTTTACAACCTTGCCACGTATCCTAATAGAACTCTCGAAATTTTCTAAACTTATTACATACTGCCTAAATGACCTATCGCATGAATCTGGACTAAATATGACTTCAGCGTTCTCTGTGTCAATAAATATTCTTTTTACAGAGTACTCGTTATCTCCGTTGCTAAATACCACTATGTCGTCATTGTTTAAGCCACTTAATTCGGTTGAGGAAGTGGTGTTATGGAAAAGTGGATTGCTGCAGTAAGCGGAGCAATTGGCACGTTGGTGTCTTATTCAGTTGACGGTCTAGGTATGGCCGTAACTGTTTTAATCGGCTTTATGGCTATTGATTATGCAACCGGTCTTATGAGTGGAATTGTTAATCAAAACCTAAATAGTCGTATTGGCTTTAACGGCATCATACGAAAAATTTATTACTTAATGCTAGTCAGTTCAGTGTATTTACTAGCATTAGTGATACCAGGTATCGAGTACGCAGGGGATGGTGCAGCCATTGCATTCTGTGTACTCGAATTTATTACTATCACAGAAAACGGTACAAAGATGGGCTTGCCAACACCGGAGTTCATTAAAAATATCTTATCAATTGTAAAAGATAAAACGGGGGAGGGAGAAACTAAATGACAAGCGTAACAACAACATGCCGAGACTTATCTGAGCTTTTACCACCTGCACAAACAGCCTGTAGATTACTATTTCAAAAGTGCTACAAGGCAGGCATTAAGAACATCTTCATTACAGAAACATATCGCTCACAAGAACGGCAAAAGTATCTATACGCACAAGGACGCACTCGACCAGGGCAAATTGTTACCTGGACATTAAATAGCAATCACAAATCACGTTTAGCATGGGACATTGCTGTTGGCCCTCTACAAACTTTGTATGATGTGACTACTTTAAATAAAGTCGATGCCATTGCTAAAAAGTTAGGCATTGAGTGGGGAGGTACATGGACAAACGCTATTGACCGACCACATTTTGAAGTTAAGACAAATTGGTTAATGCCTAAGAGTTACAAATTGGAAGGACGAGTAATTGTACCAAGCAACAGTAAATATAAAGTTCAATTAATTGTGGAAGACAAAAAGGAGGAAATTAAAGTGACAAATACAAATTGGAATCCAGGTTCACCAGCTATGAAAACTGAAACAGAAAACTTTATTGCACAGGCGGTTAAGGATGGGATTATTCAAGCTTCACATTTGAAGGATTTACAGAATGGTACTATGACAACTGATCGTTTGATGGGTTTGTATATTACTATTCAGCAACGTAAAAGCAAATAATAATTGCATTGTTAGAAAAAACAGAACCAATGTCAATAGACAATTTCGTGTAGATTATTATTGTAATAAAAATAAATAGTAAAAATGTTAAAAATAAGTTTGGATTGTTATTGTTGGTAATGTTAGGATGTAATTACCTCGAGAGTAAGTGTTTGCTATAGCAATTCATAATCTATTTTTTACATAAATGGAAGGATGATAATCATGAAAAAATTTAAAAAAATAGCTTTAGCTTCTGCTCTAGCTTTATCAATGTCTGTAGTACCATTAACGGCTACTCAGCAAGCATCTGCAGCGACTGATTGGCAAGAATTTTGTAAGAACGACGACTTGTGTACAGGTAATGCTGTATTTGGAATGAGAGTAAATTCAGAAGGTATACGCGGTGCTACTAGACTGGAAATAAAATCTGGTGCGGGTGTAGTTAGTATAACTCCTTATAATACAATTAAAGCAAATAAGCCTGGTGAGGCTATTGTATATTTCTACGATAAATCTGGTGCTGAAAACGGGAAATATTATCTTTATAGAATTATTGTTAAATAGGTTATATAAAATCTTTTCTGTCTATCCAAAGTCCAGGTACTCAATTAGTTTTGAGCCTGGACTTTTTTTATTTCCACAAATTTCACTTGATAAAATAAAAACATTTGTTCTAAAATGATACAAACAAACGTTCTGTATCGAGGAGTGTGGAATGATGAAAGAACAACTGATTAAAGCAATGCAGCGTAACCAATTCTTGATTATGATGTACATGGCCAAAGATGGCAAGGTGTCAAAAAGGCGTATCAAGATTATTAAAATTGTTGGTAATTCGTTTCAGGCATATTGTTTTACAAGGCAAGCCAAGCGTACGTTTATGATTGAAAGCGTGTTAGCAGTTGTTCCAATCATCCACAAGGGGCGCTCAGTTGTATGATAAGTTTTGAACAAAGGCGACTACTTCATAAATTTGTGGTTTATGATATGGCTGTTCAATCATTACAGCGTGACTACAAGGTGATTGAAAACCTTAAAATGAGCAAAGTATATTTGCCTATACTTGATAAGCTTTTGGACGACATCTCACAAGAATGTTATAACTCTAAGAGATTATTGGCCAAAGATAAAATTAGAGTCGTGAAGTGGGAAAAGAAAGATGAATACTTTAGCGATCTTGTTGTTGCCACAGCTGGAGAGGATTTAGTGTTAACGTACGCTAATATGGCATTGAAAACGCAGGTGGAAAAATTATTATTAAGTCACCAAAATAAAGAATGACCAGGCGCTCATTATAAAAGTGAGTACCTGGTCTTTTTTTGTTATTCATCATAAGGTCTATATTTAGTATGAAGCTCTTTAGCTGCTTCTTTCCTACTTTCTATATCTTCTCTCAAATATAATTTATCTCGACTTAATTCTTTTACAGGAACTAACTTACCACGTTTTACAAGGGAGTTTAAAGCTTGTCGTGATATTTGTAATTCGTCTAATACTTCTGAGGTTGTTAATATTTCAGATTGCACCAACTTAATAAAGTCATCTTTAGTATTGAAAGAGTAGTTTTTCGACATTAGATTATACCACCTATTATTTATTATTTTTTCTCATTATAACAATTGTTGCACCGATAACTAATAATGTTGCAACTGTGAGAACTAAGGATAAAGTCGTCAATATAATACACCTTCTTTCATGTTATTTTTTGTTTGTATCTCAATTTAAAATGTTTTATAGTTAGGGTGAAGGCTAAGGGGATGAGCCTTAACCTTCGTTTTTAAATTTTGTTGGGCGCTACTTCTTTGAGGTAGTGTCTTTTTTGTTTTCTTTAGCTTTCTTACTGTTTATCTTCGCTGTTTGGAAGTTAACTAGTGCGATTGCTAAGTTGACGAATGCCGTGATTGCTACTACTCTTTCAAGTTCCATTATTATTACCTCCTTTCTATACTCTTATTATACAATATCTATTTACTATCGTCAACAGATATTAATGATTTATTTTCCTATTGTGCTAAAAATTTTCATGAAAAAAGCCACTCGGGTGAGTGACCTAATTTATTTTAATCGTTATGGACACTAATTTGAGTAGCATTCATAGCCCCTGTCATTCCTACTACATTGTTAACACCTAAGTCGGACGCTGCGAACCCATCACCTGACAGTGGTCCCCAAGCTTCTAAAGTCTGGCCAACTGTGGCATCAATTTCATGAGGAGAGAAAATAGGCATTACATAACCTTTGTCGTTCTTAATTAATAAGGCGTCTTCCATGTTTCCGAATAATCCTTCTAATTTCTTAACTCCAACTAATTCACCTTTGAAATAATAATTCATACCTTTAAATTTTGTTTCATTTTTATCGTAAAGCATAGCTGCTGGACTAGCAGGATATAGTTCAGCATTTGCTTCACCTTCAAGTATATATGCGGGTTTACTTGGTTCTTTATTAAGTTTTGTTTCTTCTTGTTTTGTAATTAGACCATATTCCATAATAACATCTGCTTTCCCACCATTGAACATAATAGTCACAGAAGAATCTCCATCGACGCCATTTTCGCCATCAAAATATAATGACACTACACTTTCATTAAATTTTTTATCGTTTGTAGCTGTACCACCAATGATTTTTTTTACTTAATCGTAACTCATGCCCGTTTCAATTTGTTTAAATTCTTCAGGTGTAATTGTAGCTACTTCCATCTTTTCACCATCAGCAGAAGCTGTTACTTTTTCTACATCGTCTTTAGCTGAATCGGTTGGCTTTTCAAGTAAATTATCTAAAGACATCAAACCCACCATTAACAAAAAAGAAATACCTGCAAATTTTAAGAATTTCATACCCTGAGCTTTACTGTTCTGTTTAAACTTTTTGTAGGTTAAAGTACTGAAAGTTATCAACGATATGAAACTCAATACTCCAACTATTGCAATAAAATCTGACAACATAAAAACCTCCCTTGATATTACCATTTTAGGAAATTACACATCGAATGTACACAACAAAAAACAGACAACCGTAATTAGTTATCTGTTAATCCCATTCTAAAATATCATCAAAGCTTGTGATTTCTAACGCTTTACAAATCGTTTCTAAGTGTGCTTTGTTGATTGTGTCTCTACGATTATTAACTATCTCACTAATAGCTGCTTGACGAATACCTGTCATCTCAGACAACTTTGATTGTGTAAGCCCACGATCATCCATCACTTCTTTTAATTTTATCCGCATTTTAAACCACCTTCCTTCAGTTAAATCTCTTATAAAAAATATATCAAATTATACGTTTATACGCAATATCAAATAAAATTTACCGAAAAGCATTGACTATACGAATATGCGTATATTATGATGTATTCAAATAAACGTATATATGGATATTCGTATAAATGGGATTGAGGTGAAAACGATGGCATTCGAATACTTAGCAACATACACAACATTTGAATCAATATCAGATATGGATAAGAGTGTGGAGGACCACATAACAGCGCACTATTATGATTTAACAGAATCAGAACGTGCCATCGTTTTCAAGCTTGCTTCACATAGCTTAGAGCATCCAGGGGCTTGTCATTTGAAGGCAGCCACAATTGCTGCAGCATTGGAAGTTAGTACAAAGACAGTTTATCGATCAATTAAGAAATTAGAGTCATTGGGCATCATTGAAAAAGTACCTGGTACAAAATTAAACGGCATCAAAGGGGCTAGTATTTATCGCATTTTACCTTATGTCCCATCGAGCGTGTCCCAACGAGAGACAGCCGATGAAGCTAGTAACGACGCGGTTTGTCCTCCACAATCTGAAAACCAATCATCTAAATCTTTTAATCTTTCTTCTTTTAAAACAAGCACTTTACAAGAAATATATAATAATGCTCACGCTGAAAAAGAAGCTTGTAAGGAATGGATGAATGGGTACCAAGTGATGCTATTTGATTTCATGAATAGCTTGCCATTAGCAGATAACTTGAAAGATGAATTGCATAAGGTTGTATTGGCTGCTCAGGTTCATAGTGCACCAGAGTTTGTAAAAGCTAAGAACATCCTATTCAAAATTGCTATGGATATTAAAGAAGGTGTACTGACAGTTGCTAGTACATTAAGAGCCGTATTTGTAGGGGCATATAGTAAGGCTGTTGAGCGTTTGGATAAGAAGATGATTAATTCATCATATATAGAAGAAACAACTAATAGAGAGCGTCCATTGCCGTTTTATAATTGGCTGAATGAGCGTGATGGTCGAACAGAGTTATGTATTAGACCTAATTTAGATAACTGGCTGGAGTGGTAGAGGGGAATAACCGCTATGAATGGAGTCTGGGTTCTCATGTCGATGTTTTAGTTCACCGAGCGTATTCATAGCGATTATACAATGAGTGTTTACAGACTCAGTAAAATTTAAACTAACATTTTTATTTTATAAGGAGATGGAGAAATGACTCATTTTGAATAATGGGAGAGGTAAGGAAAGGGGTTATACCCAAAAATCGTTTTTAATGACTTTTAGGATAACCCCGAATTTTTACTGGTTAATGTTGTGGAAGATAGTCTTGGCCGTTTATCGTTATTTTAGACCCTGAAATAAGAATTTCTTTATTTGCTGTTCTATATGGGGCTAAAATATTGTAAAAAGCTTCCCATATTTCTTCGCCTTTTTCTTGTTCTCCTTTTTTATCAAGTGCTTGGTATTCTTCATAAAGTTGTTTTAATTTCTTGCTATCTGCTTCACTAACTTTGTATTCAAAGTCAGCCATGTACTCTTCAAATGTTTGAGGCTTTTCGAACTGATTAAGGATTCCATAGAATTCTTCGTGTAACTTATCATACAACTCATCATTTTTATCTTTTAATGCTTTTTGTAAATCCCCTTGAAGAGCTTTTAGTTTGACTAAAGTTTCAGCGGGGATATCTAAAAATTCCATGGCTTTCTTATAGCTATCCATAAATTTTTCCAATGTTTCTAGTGCATTTAGCTCATCTACATATGGCTCAAGGATTTTATAAAACTCTTCATATTTATCGTTAGCCTTTTCTTCATCCCCACTTTTTTCAAGCTTTATCCATTCTTCATAAATAGCTTTAAGCTGTTTTTTATCGTTTTCTTTAATAACTATATTACTCTCATTAAATCCGTAGTCTTCTATATATTCATCAAATGGTTTAGGTAGCCAATTAGCTAATACATATGGCTTTTCAATTTTAAACATTTCGGCATAAATCTTATCCATTTCCTCAAATTTCTTTTCTATCTCTTCAACTGAATAATCATTGTCTTCATTTATTTCCTTTTCTAGCTTCTTCATTTCATTAAACATTTTTTCTAATCTTATTAAATCTTCTTTTGTTACCTCTTTAGGTAGGTCTTTTTTATAAGCTTCAAATGTATTGAAGTCAATATAATCTTCTACAACATTACCTTCTACAGAGATTTCTTGTCCTTCTACTAAGCTCATTTTTTCTATTTGTTCAGTAGAAAAATTACTGAAACTGATGAAATAATTTTTACTATCTTGCCCTTTAAGGTACATTCCACTGTTGAAGATATTTTTAATGGTCCCTTTAATTTGTTGTTGTTGTTCCTTTTGAACGGATGCTTCAATTGTTTTTTCTGCTGATGCAGCTCCTGCTTGAAGTGGCGTTAGAACAGCCATTCCTATAGTAAGTGCAGAAGCAATCATCCAAGTTTTTTTAATCTGTGGTTTCATTGTAAATTCAATACTCCTTTATATTGGTTTTTCTACCAACAATTATACGTTTTTCCACCTGTAAAAGTTTCATTGCTTTTGAAAGATTTTTATTTTTTTAAAATAAAGAAGAGAACTAAAATAAGAACACACCGTGTGTGAAGGGTGGTTTTACTTATGTAGTCATCTAATTGGCTGGAATGGTAAATGGAAATAGTCATCCATATAAATTTTAAATGAGGTATTATTAAACTAACAGAACTGATTAGTGGAAGAATGATCTGATAGGAGATTGAGTATGAAGCGTTTAATTATAGGTATAGCAGTAATTTGGTTGATTTTATTAGCTATTGGTTTTTAACTTCAGGGTCACCAAGTTAGAGTGATATCGGATTATTAAACTAACGGCGCAGGATAGTTATAATTAATAATGTGATTTTGTTCCATTTGATCCGTTTAACTATACATTAAGTTGCCATCTATGATAATAATACAATAATCTCAATTGATACAAATGGTTTTAACCTTGATGAAGTTGAGAAAAATAATTAAAAAAGAGGAATTTGATATATGAAAATACGTACAGCTAAGCTAAGTGATTTATCTGCTATTTTTGAAGTGGGAACAGTGTGTTTTCCCCCTGAAGAGGCAGCAACAGAGAAGGAGTTTGAAGAAAGACTGAAAGTGTATCCAGATCATTTCTGGATTTTAGAAGAGAACGGGGAATTAATAGGTTTTATCAATGGAATGGTGACAAATGAGCCAACAATCCGAGATGAAATGTTTAAGAATGCTTCTTTGCATGAGGGGGAAGGAGCATGGCAGGCTATATTTGGTGTAAACACGGTTCCTAAATACCGAAAGCATGGATATGCTGCAAAGATGATGGAGCAGGTTATTGCAGATGCAAAAAAGCAAGGACGTAAAGGCTGTATCTTGACTTGTAAGAAAGAGTTAATACATTATTATGAAAAGTTTGGATATAAAAATGAGGGAATATCGCAGTCTTCACTTGGTGATTCAGTCTGGTATGATATGTGTTTAGAGTTTTAACACATCGCATTTAGTATATTAGCTAATCACATTTAATTTTAACACTGTGAATAGTTACACTGGGTGCTTTAATTAAATAATCCATAATAAGACCACTCCGTGATGGGTGGTCTAATTTTTTTCTTTAGTAAGAGTTACAATAAAAAAGGACACTTTTTAGAGATAGTCGTAAATTTGTATATTTTCAAATTTTTATAGTGCTAAACAATCTAATATAATTTCCTTTACCGTTCTTAGTTACACCAATCAGTCTTATGTTTGGATAAAATTATTAATATTAGTTATCTCGATACCATTTGTCTGATATTTCTCAAGCATTTTATTCAGTGCATCTTTTTTTACTGAAAATAAGCAATCATCCAAAACAATAACGCGATAACCCCTGTTTATGCCGCCTAAAGCTGTCTTGTATACACAACCACTGGCATCTGCACCAACAATATAAAGGGTATCAATTTCGTTTTCTACGAGATAATTTTCAAAAAGTTCTGAAGAAAAAGCATCAGAGCGGAGCTTGTTAAAAACGTTCTCTGATTGAATAGATAGTTCATTATATAAGTTCGCTCCATCACTATCAGCCTGATACATACCACCAGAAAGCAGTGAATCCAATGAATTTCTCATAAACTCTTGCTTGACGTAAATAATCTCCATTTCAGAATCATTGGCGTATTCGATAGCTGTGTTGATGTTAGACATTAACGGATCCGTGTTGTCATATTCGGATATACCTAAGGTGTCATTTTGGATATCTGTTACCAGAAGTGCGCTTTTGGGACTTTTATATTTGATGATTGTATCGCCCTTTGTGGCACTCGACAAATATACCAATCGTACGGCTATAATTCCTATACAAAGTACCAATATTCCAATGAGTATCACAAAAAGATTTCTCCTCTTATTCTTTGTTTTCATAACAGTCACCTCATAATTTATTTATCGTTTGGGGGCGTAATAATAGTTGCTAGAATATGCATTTTTTGTCCCTCAAACGATGCGTTTCTTGTTTGATAAGGGGTAATTATTTCTTTGAATTTATTTCCGATATCTAACATTTCTTCAACAGTTGCATAGATAGGAGTTGCGCTGAAACCTGACCCATCCTCAACAATATTTATAGAGGATTTTTCAGCGTAATTTTGAAACTCTTTCATCAATACAAATAAAAAGTTCGTAAATAACTTAAAATATGCTTCACCATCGTTCTGCTCAATGATAGATTGGTTGACATTCAAAAAACTCTCATTCAAGGCGTAAACTTTCTCCGTTACTGCTCGAACTTTTTTTTCTTCAACAATCTTAATAACCCCACTCTCTACCAAACGATTTAATGTGCGATAGAGCGTGGCTTGTGGGATGTCGTATTGTAATGATAATAAATCTTTTGCTGTACACTCACCTTTTGCTTGAATCGCAAGTATAATTTGATTTTTAACAGGGTTGACAATACAGTCCATCATATCTTTAATGCTAATATCCATTTGGATATTCACCTCCATATGTTATCTATATGATTATATAATCACATTGATAACATAAAGGTCAATAGTTTTTTACCTAGACATAACTTATAAATAGAAGAAAGACCGCCTTTTTAGGGGCAGTCTTAGTTAAAAACAGGAGACTTTAGGCGACCAAAAAGCGACCAACATCTAAAATTTAGGTAACTTAATAAAAAGTTAAACACTTTAAGATGCAATTAATAAAGTGTAAAACGTTGTTAAATCAATACTATTGAAGTATCTTGTTATTATTAAAAGTACAAGTAATTCAATGACATGATGGTTGTTGCGTTAGAAGCGGCTATTCAAGACTAGGCGTAGCAAGGGTTTGACAACTTACAAATATTGGCGAGAGACCAAAAGAGACCAAAGTGATTTTTCACAGGTTATCGAAAGGTCACTCGTCTTTTCTTTTTGTGTTGTATCAACGTGTGAATATGAGTTTAATGTCTCACGAATATTCGCATGTTGAGCCATGTGTGGGGTTACATGAGTGGCTAAGGGAAACATAACAAAAGGACTTGCATATATGAAAATCAATCATACACGCAAGTCCTATTCTTATTAAACAAAATTCTCCGTTAGTTTAAGTACATCTTTTCACAATTATAATTTTATCGTTCTTACTATAAAACCAATCGTAAACACCAATAACATTGAAAGATATGAAATAATTGTTATGGTTGTTCCATGAATTATATCTGTAAACAATAATGACAATTTAGTACCAGACCAAATAAATGGTAGCATGTAATATTGACTAATACCTGCTAAAAACATATTTCTGCTTTCACCATCTAAAAGTGCAAATTGCCATAAATATAATAAAAATGAAAGTAACCAAATACTATTACCAATAAAGAAACTCTTCACTTTGTTGCCACTTAAACAAGAAAACTTCATTCCTACCCAGAACCAAAAGACCGCAAAGACAAGTTGGCTCAAAAGTGGAGGTATTATCAGCATAAAGGTGTTGGATACAAATCCATAGGATAATGGAATAATTATACATGCTAGCATTTTTTTATTTTCTGTCACTTTTTCATCTCCCGATTTTTGTGCCACCTTTTAAATAATATTCTCAATAAGTATTCTAAAAGCTGTTTATATTTCCCTTACTTTATTTAGTATCTTATTAAATTGTAACATATTTACAAAATATAGTGTGTGGAGGTTTAAGCTTATAAAGCAAGTTATGATGAGATTGCGGTAGCACATCATTAAGTTGGTGTGCTTTTTGAGGTTGTTATGAATATTAACAATTTTGATTTTTTGTCTATATTGATAGATAATGGTAAATTATCAACAAGTGAGTTTGACTGTCACAAGGACTGAGTAGCAAGCTACAAGAGGTGTTTAACGAGCCTGTGAGAGTTGGTAGTGGAGTAGAGGAATTATTTCACACAGGTTGTTTGATTGGAGCTACTGAGCCATATGTGGAGCTACAGGAGTGTTTCTGTGACATCATAACAAAAGGACTTGCATATATGAGACTCAATCATACACGCAAGTCCTGTTCTTAATTAAACTAAAGCTCCCTATTATGGAATATAGATTCTTATGAATAACTTTCCTGTTTATTGCCATAAATTTCATAAGTAAAATATCCAAGTAGTAAGCCTATCCCTGAGCCAAAACTTAGTGTAGATAATAATGGAATTGAGAAAAACATGCTAAGAATCAAACCAATTGTACAACCCAAAAGCATACCTAGTGGCATTAAACTGTCTAATGAATTTTGATCGTCTTTTGATTTTTTCTTACCTAATTTTCCTTGCTTATGTTTATATTCAAGCCTTTTAACAACAAAGACCATAATGCCTCCAACTATTGCAATGGGTAGAACAATACCTACAAGTTCTATGAATAACTCCAAGCTGTAATCTCCTTTCATTTACATCCTATTAGCTGAACTACCGAGTGTTCAGTCATTTGTTAAAGTGTATTATATTTACAAATATTGGGGTGGTAAGAATGTGTATGACTAACAAAAAAGATGCCTGTTACAGCAGGGCGAGGTATTGAAGGTCTAAATTCTTTTAATTTTGAGTTAGCTTATAACAACAACCGTAGCAACGCCTTAGCAGAGTTTGACGAGCTTGTAGAACCTGTGAGCGTTGATAGTGGAGCTGAGGAAAACATTCACACAGGCATTTAATCGTTGCTACAAAGCCATGTGTAGGGTGACTGTTGCATTCCTGTGAAAGTGTGAGAGCATAACAAAAGGACTTGCATATATGAGATTCAATCATACACGCAAGTCCTATTCTTATTGAACTGAAACACACCCGATTGCGGTATAAATTACACTCTTATATTTTTACTAGAAATGCCAGATATAGTGCCTATCCATGTTCCTAATAGAACGCTAATCGCAACGAATCCTAGTCCCATACCTTCCCATCCACCAACAACAAATATGCTGTATATGACAAAGCCGAAACAAATTAAGCTCAATACTAACGAAACTGTATATAAGGCTTTTCGTGATACCTTACGAGATATGAAGTAAATCCCAGCAATAAATATAGCCCCCAGAAGTAATATGGGTGTCCATCCTTCTAGCATAAATGCATTCATTTTTGTCAACTCCTTAATCATTTTGTCTTATTATCTGGCTTGTTAGTTGAACAACTGAACAATCAGCATTTTGTTAAATTATAACATATTTACAATTTTGGTGCGAGATGAATGTGTGAGGTGCAGCAATTACACATCGCTGTTAAGAAAAACGAGACGAGCGTGTCCGAAGTACCTTAGAAGCTTATTCATTAATTATGCATAATGTAACTCAGGATATAAGCTATGGTGCTGATAACGATCCGTATTATCAAAATTTACAACACATCATAAAAACTGTGGAAGGCCTAAATATAAATTTAAAAGGGTCACCGGTCACCTTATGGCTTAAGCAAACCTAAAATTAGAGAAGTTGAAAGTTTATAAGGTAGCAATTTTCAGTCATATGACCTAGTGCAGTGCTATGTCTATTTCATGGCTTCTAATAAGAATATTATAAAAATGGAGAAGGAGGTGATCTAATGAGATTCAGTTACTTTCAAAGTGGGTTAGGAGAAACAGGTGCCACAGGAGAGATGGGTTCTCAAGGTATAACAGGAGCAACCAGTCCAACAGATCTCCAAGGATTAGCAGGAGCGATAGGTTCAACCGGCTTGCAAATAATAACAGGGAGAATGGGAGCAACGGGTCCAACAGGCCTGCAAGGAATACCAGGGGCAACGGGTCCAACAGGCCTGCAAGGAATAACAGGAGCAACGGGTTCAACAGGCCTGCAAGGAATAACAGGAGCAACGGGTCCAACAGGGCTACAAGGAACAACAGGGGCAACGGGTCCAACAGGCCTGCAAGGAATACCAGGGGCAACGGGTCCAACAGGCCTGCAAGGAATAACAGGAGCAACGGGTTCAACAGGCCTGCAAGGAATAACAGGAGCAACGGGTTCAACAGGGCTACAAGGAACAACAGGGGCAACGGGTCCAACAGGCCGGCAAGGAATAACAGGAGCAACGGGTCCAACAGGTGCATCTGGTACTAAATCAATGGAAGTTTATTTTAGTACAAATCAGTCGGTAGGAGACCTTGACTTTCTAGGGATAGGAACTTCAACAGCATCTTTCATTAAAAATACAATAGTAGTTCCTCAAAATGCAGTTATTACAAGTTTAACTCTCAATATACGTAATAATGTTCTAAGTGCAGGAGCAACAGCATCAGCACAAATATATATAAGCACAAATTGTGGTTTTACTACTCCTATAGCTACTGGAATTATTGCAACTATAGTTGGGCCAAATTCATCTACAACACCAAATTGTTGCACAACAACAACAACAAACTTTTCAGTAAATAGCTGTACTCTGCTATCTGTAAAAATCACAACTACTGGAGGTGCTTTTGCAGAGGGTGTATCAGCAACTATTCTATTTAATGTTTAATAACTATAAATAATTTTAGTTACTGAACAAATTGAGAAAATTAACAAACAAGGTAGGTGCTGCACATGTACGTATGGTTGAAGGATTATCGTAAACTGTGGAACAAATAACTTACCTTGAACATAATCTCGATAAGACCAAATGTGAATTAAGACGTTGGGAGAATGTAAATGACTTAGGTAAGTATAAGTTAGAAGCCAAGTCACTTGGGGCGAATGCAGAAGAAAAAATAGAAGCAATCGAATATGAATTGGCTCATAAAATGAACGACCTACATGATTTAAAGAAGCTCATTTGTACATTTAATGGGCTTGAATATAAAATCCTTTATCGTAAGCATGTGGAAGGAAAGACGCTTGAAACAATTGCTAACGATTTAAATTACAGTACAAATTACATCAAGATTAAGCACGCAAGCTCATGCGTATGATGGAGTATGCAGAAAAAGTTTCATCAAAGAAAGGTATTAAAATAGTAACTTACTAAGTAGGGGCTGAAACTATTGAAAACCGTTATATGATAGTAGTATCAAAAAGCGCAAGGAAATGCGTAAACAAAATTTCCTTACAATAATAAGCACGTTCGCTTGTACGTGTGTTCTGAAAACAAGCTTTCCTCCTTTCATGAGACTACTTGGTTGGGTAGTCTCTTTTATGTTTTATATTTCAATTAGTGACATAACTTACCTTTTAATCTAATATTAGGTTAAAAGGGAGGTTTTAAATTGAGTAATGTATATTTGAAAAATACAGAAGATAGACCATTTGCAAAAGCTATTGATGGGAATTTAAATTCACTAATTGAGTATTTTTCGAGTGCATTCGGAGTAATTTTATCGATTATCGATATACCAGAAGAAATGAAAGAGGAAATTAAAATAAAAGAATTGAATTTTATAAAGGGATTCCGAATCTGCTTTAAAGAGAAAAGTATATTAGTAAAGAAACTTGAGCATAGGATAATCATAAGATATATAGGTATTGAGGAATTAAGTAATAATTATTATGAAATCTACTCGAATGATGAAAATTGGTGTATAAAAAAATTCGAAAATCGTATTTTTTTGAATTTCGATGAAGATTTAAAGCATATGCATTTAGATAATATTTTTAGAGAATATAAATCAAATATAAAATAATTAAAAATAAAAATGTCACATGATATGCTCCCTATTAGGTAGACGGATTAAAAATAAAATCTGTTTATCTAATGGGAGTATTTTTTATGGGGCGAAGCAAACATCCACTCGAGATAAAACTACATATTCTTCAATTGTTCGAAGAAGGTCATTATTTTCAACGAATTGTGGGGAAAGGTGTTCATTAGATCATTAAACTTTTTGTAGAGGAAAATGAAATATGGCAGGTGGACGTGAAGGGTTACAAGAAGTTATTTCATGTAAATTCTATTAAAAAGAGTTAAAATTAGCGCTGTGAAAGACTACATACAACGGAATTATTAACAGATGGAGGTGTTGGCGAAATATGAGATTAGCAGTATCTCTGTTTTAAAAAGGTGGGTAAAAAAGTATACTAGTCATAGTGAATTAAAAGATTCAGGTAAAGGAATGAGTCAAGCTATCACGGAAGGAAGAAAGTCAACTTTTGAGGAACGTATTGAAATTGTCGACTACTGTTTGAAGCACCAGAAAAATTATCAGTTAGCAGCGTACGCCTAGGGTGTTTCGTATCAACAGGTGTATCAATGGGTGTACGGCTATCGTCGAATAGCGTTGTCAATCAATCGTCAGCAGAAAGAAAAAGATCAAGCGGCGGTTAACGAGAAGCGTATTTATCATTTAATGCAGATTAGTGGATTGAAGTCTATTATTCGACGAAAGCGAAAGCCTTATCGTAAATCTCCAGCGTATCATGTGGCAGAGAACGTATTAAATCGGGCATTTACATCGAAAAAGCCAAATTAAAAATGGTGTACCGATGTCACGGAATTTAAGTATGGGAATGGGAAAAAAGCTTATTTGAGTGCAATTATTGATTTGTATGATGGATCAATTGTGAGCTATGTGTTAGGACATCCCAATAACAATCCATTAGTATTTCATAGCATCTAGCTAATCGTTCGTTAAAAGAAGGTGAACAGCCATTGATTCATAGTAATCGTGGATTCCAATATACATTAAAAGGATTTAAACGCATGTTTTAAAGGTGTAGCTACCAAATATCCTGATAATCACCTTACTTGGTTCTTTTTTGTCGATAGTCGTAGTAATGAAAGCACTAAACAGCGTATTTAAGAATCTCTACTAACGTCATTTGTATTTGAAAATGAAAGATACTTATAATAGCCTACGGTTATCTAAATTCGTTGTGTAATCCTTATTCAACGGGGCAGAAGAAACAATAACTGAATGATAATAGGAGGAAGCGTTATGTCAAAAAACGAAAAACAAAGAAGAATAATTTTAGATTTAGCAGTTACTTTAGATGGTTTTATTGAAGGGGAAAATGGAGAAGTTGATTGGTGCATTATGGACCCTGATATGGGGTTCACTAATTTTTTGAATCAAATTGACACTATTTTATATGGTAGAAAAAGTTACGATTTATGGGGACAATATATTCCAAAAACTGAAGACTCTGATAGCGAAAAAGAGATTTGGGAATTGGTTCATTGTAAAGAGAAATATGTATTTTCCAGAACACAAATAGGGACTGATAATCGAGCAATATTCATAAATGATAATATTCTTGAAGAAGTAAATAAATTGAAGAATAAGCCTGGTAAAGATATCTGGCTATATGGCGGAGCAGGTCTCATTACAACTTTTATAAATTTAGGGCTTGTTGATGAATTTAGATTATCTATTCACCCTGTTATTTTGGGAGAAGGAAAACCGATGTTTATTGATATAAAACAGAGGTTAAATTTAAAAATGGTTAATAAAAGAACTTTCTCTTCTGGCGTTGTGCAACTAATTTATCATTGGAATGGTATTTAATAATATGGAGATTATCAATTAAATCTTACATTGGAAGGAACTAGGGGCTTAAATTAATTTTTGGAACTACACTATGGAGTTGAAAATTAAAAATATCTTCTTAAACTGACGGGGCTTTAGTTGAATAAGCTATAAGAAGACCATTCCGTGATGGTATGCTAGTGTAGAAGTGCATTGAAAGAGATTTAATTGTTACAGCAGGTGAGGAGTAAGTACTTAACGGGTTCAACTTTGAGTTAGCTTACAACAACAATCGTAGCAACCTTGTAGAGCAATTTAACGAGCAGTGAGGGTTTTGATAGGGAAGTGGTGAAATATTCATACAGGGATCTAATCGTTGCTATAGAGCCTTCTATGAAGATACAGGAGTGATTGAGGAAGCATAACAAAAGGACTTGCATATATGAAAATCAATCATAAACACAAGTCCTATTCTTATTAAACTAAAGCCCTCGTTACTTTAATAACACTCTTTACTTATAAATAGAAGCTGTTCAATAATAGAACAACTTCTATCCACCTACAATAAACTTACCAATAATAGTCTCTCCATCAACATCATACAAAGGAATTTCTCTTGGTTTAGCTTCATTTGTAAGTCTAACTGCTTCTTTCGGGGTTTTAGGCTGAGGACCATTCAAATCTACTTTTTTTGCATACCCTTTTGTACCGTCTATTCCTATAGCTCTAATTAAATCGGGTTCATCTTCATAAGAAGAAGCATCCGATGCTGAACCAAACGTTTGCCCTTGCCCATTTTGAGGATAAGTTATTTTTATTTCATGTTTGAAGTTATCATCTATGTTGTCAGCTAAACTATTACCGAAGAAAAAATTTCCAATACTTATACCTAAAACAAGTAAGCCACTAACAAATAAAATTCGTTTAAACATAAAATAACCTCCTTCAATTACCATATTCTTTAGGATAAACTATTTTTTTCTTGCCCTATGTGCACCGTTAGTTGAATAACTGAATAATCAGTTGTTTGGTATAGTGTAACGCATTTACAAATATTGGTGTAGAGAAGTATGAGCTTATAAATCAAGTTGTGATGAGATTGCGATAGCTCATCATTAAGTTGGTGTGCTTTTTTTTGTTGCTTAACTTCTCAGAACAGCCCTCAGACGATTCGAGTATCAGCTAGGCGTATACTTGGTTGCGTGGATTGCTCTTAGGTCAGTTCTCTTAGATGCAAGGATTAACCTTGTTGCAGAATAAAAGATTCTAACTACACACTGGGTAGAGTTAGCAAGGTTCTGTGTGTACCCTGCAAAACTAATCAGTTCAAATTGAACGGTTTAGGTCATTGGTTTCTAAATGAATCCGAAAGGTCTAACCCTTTACCTTGAGGAATTTAGCTTTTCAAGTTAACGGTTAGGTCTAAGCGTGACAATGTGCCACACTTAGATTCTAGTGTGCTGTCATACGCTCATAAACGAGCCACAAGAATGGAACATCATCTGAGCCACGCTAGAGGGTGTAGGGGCAATTGAGGAACATAACAAAAGGGCTTGCGTGTAATTTTTAGGTACAAGCCCCTAGATTAATATGTGATGGCTATTAAATTGACGAATGGTCTTTTATAGCGCCCGATTAAATATTAAATAAGCCGAAAAAATCAGTTATTATCGTCAAAAATACTATGCTAGTCATAAATAAGATTTCTGTGATAGTAGCAACAAAGTCTTTTTTATTTTCTGCGTATTTCCATTCCATAAATGCACGTAACAATTCAGATGTTAATACAAACACAATTAAGATAAACCATGTTTCGAAATACCAATAGGACAAAATTTCATTATTGTTAATCGAATAATACGTACTAATTAATAATAGTATGGTAAAAAATATTCGTACTGACCAATCTAGTTTTTTATGTCTTTCGTTAATGTGATTATAAGAAAACCATTTCTTTCTCTTAGCACCTAAGAACTTTCTAATTACAAATCCAAAAATACTAAGTACTAAAACTAGCACAATTAGAAAAAGTAATAATGTTCCTAGTTCACTATTATTCAATTTCACTCACCTCTCAAACCTGCATCTTTATTAACTAACTATAAATTCAATCCATATAGAAATCATAACATAGCAAAGTTTCATTTGGTATATAAATGGAAAATATATAATAATGATATTGACAGTTACAATAACAATCGTAACAAGCCTCTAGAAGGGATTAACGAGCCTATTAGCGTTGGTATGAAAGTAGAGGAATCATTTACACTGGTAGTCTGATTGGTGCTACTGAGTCACGTATGAAGCTGTAGAAGTGATTGAGGAATACAACAAAAGGACTTGAGTGTGTAATTCTACGCAAAAGTCCTTAGATTGGTGTGTGAAGGATATTGTTTCGTTTGTTAAAAAGGAGATAATAATCCTTGTTAACGTTTTAATTTTTCATTGATTTCTTCCAATAATATGGATTGCCTTTTTAATTGCTTAGTTGTACTGATAGCAAACCAAAGGAAAAAAATAATTGGAACAAGGGAAAATAATAACCCGAAAATCGAGAAAGCACTAAATAAAATATCTCCTGTATTAAAACTATTCACAACTCAAATCCTCCTGTCTTTTTTAAACTAACTGAAAATTTTTTTCTATATCGAAATTGTAACATAGCAGAGTTTGGGTTGGTAGATGAATGGTAAATGTGTAACATATGAGTTTGACTGTTACCTAAGCCAACACGATGAGTTCAATCGATTCAACTTTTAGTTAGCTAACATGAGTAACCATAGCAATATCCTAGAAGATTTAACGAGCCTATAGCATCTGTGAGCGTTAATAGTGAAACAGAGGAATCAATCACACAGGCTATCTAATCGTGGCTAGGACAGGCGTTCTCAGACGATTCAAGGATGGGATAGATGAGTGCTTGGTTACGTGGATTGCACTCAGTTCAGTGTGAGGACTATATTGAATCCAGTAGGGTCTATTGCTAAGAAGATAGGCATCGAGTGGAGAGATGCTTGGACTAACGCTATTGACCGACCGCATTTTGAAGTAAAAGCTAATTGGTTACTGCCAAAGGGATACAAGTTAGAAGGACAAATAAATGTACCGAATAATAGTAGAGGACAAGTTCAATTAATTATGGAAGACAAAAAGGAGGAAATCGAAGTGACAAATACAAATCAGGTTCACTGGCTATGAAAACTGAAACTGAAAACTTTATTGCCCAGGCGGTAAAGGATGGTATTATCAGGCTTCATACTTGAAGGATTTACAGTATGGCATGATGACAACTGATCGTTTGATTGGTTTGTATATTACTATTCAGCAAATTAGAAATAAATAGCATGAATGACCAACAAAGCTATTTTAGCCGAACTTGAAATCGTTTAGAATTATTTTAATACTTGGTGATTATTAGTTAAAAATGTATATTATTCAAGACGTTAGCATTATATTTCTTTTTAATCCATTTGTTGGATACTTTTTAGATTCCTGAATTGATATACTATTTCAGGTGCATCTTTTCCCTTCTGCACAAAGGGTTAAGATGTACCTAATCCCAACTTAACATCAAAGCCAGGTTGAAACGTGGGCTACCGAACGATATGACTACTTTCTTGCTTGAATCAAGGTGAACCAACTTTTTCCGTTAAATGTTCCAGAAACTCTGTATACTGGCTGATAGAAATCTTTCGTGTCATACATATACGAAAGCTCAATTAATTCTACATCAAGTTGGTCACCTTTTTTTATAATAAGTTCTTCTTCCTTTACCAGTGCATTATATTTTATTTGGGGAAATTCTCCATTCTTAATTCGCTCATACACCTCTGCAAATGACAAGATGTTCACTTCCCGTATAAATTGGTTTTTATGAAGATTATACGATAATGAATAAACACTGCCATCGGGTTTAAGCCCAAGACTTAAATCTCCATGCCAATAATCGTTGCTTAAATCAGTACGATCTGGAAGCTTCCATTCAAAATCTCCACTCTCTAATACAGTAAATTCTGCATCTTGGGGTAGTATAGAAAGTTCGTCCATCATTGCTAATGCCTTGTCAACCATTGGTTCTTGCTCGGCTAATGAAGTTTGCTCTGGTGTATAAAGATTATCTGATAATGACCAACTTCCCTCTGAACTTATAAATAACGTATATGGGACCCCTGCTTTATCTTCCAATAGAATCTCACGATCACCAATAATAACCTGTGCACTCAACTCTGATAATCCTAATTTCTCTTGCAACAGGGCTTCAGCTCCAACATTATTAATCATTTTCTTATATACTGGGGCAACTGCGGGTAATGGGCTTAATTTTAATGAAGTTGATAAAGAAACACCTGACATATTCGATTTTGTATACGCGTTTATTGCTAGATGACCAAACTCCTTTTGGGCGTAGATAATATTCATCCCAAGAAAAATCAAACCCATCAAGAGAGGTATAGAAAGGGTTCCGACCAGACTTTTTATTTTTACTTTTTTGTGATGAGCAATGGAAGCTCCTAGTCTGTATAACTGGTATCCAATAATCCCACCAAGTGAATTGTTAATTAAATCATCAAGCTCAAAAATCCCTGCTCCTGAAAGTGTCTGATACGTTTCAATAGACAGTGTGGCACTTACAACAACAAGAAGAAGCCACTTAAACTCTTTAGTTTTAGCGATAATTAAAGGCAAGAAAATGCCTAATGGAACAAACATTAATATATTAAAAATACAATTTTGTAGATCACGTAAAGAGTATTTTTTCCACGCGTCAATATAACCACTGAACGGATGAAGGTTCATCTGCAAGTAGTGTGAAGTGCCACGGCCAATAATAGTTAACTCACACACAAAAACAATATATCCGATGAAAAGTGCGCCAAGAATAAGTTTCTTTATTTGAATTTTTTTTCGGTCTGTTTGTTGTTTTCTATAATAAAAGAAGTAATATAGTGCGATAAGTAAGAACTCAACTACAATAATAATGATTACTGGCAACATTAAATATCGGATATTATTAATAATTTCTGTAACTCCCAAGATAAGACGCTCCTAACTAATTTATTTCACTTTATTATAAATGGAAATTATTAATAATTAATGAGAAATTTTATGAAGATTTCTTAAGAATTTGAATTAGTTAAACTAAGATATTGGTTAAACCTGAAGAAAAGGAAGCTTTTCGCCAAATAGCCAAACAAATTATAACCAAGGTAGAGCGCGATATGATATGGCTGGAGTCAAAGTTGTATTGTAAAGTTCAGTATCTCGAAAGAACAAACACTGGAATGTTAAAAATAGTATCGTTTAAAGGGTTTAATTTTGATAAGGTTCCTGAAGAAGTAAACAAATAACCAGGCGCCCCTTTTTAAGTGAGTACCTGGTCTTTTTATGTTTAGTATTCTCTTACTTCAAATGAAGCAATCTTATCATGTACGATATATTCAGTTACCCTTTTATAAGGGGAGATAGTTTTTGAAAATTTGTATGTTGAAGTACCTTGTGCACTATCAAACCAATTTAAGTAGTCATTTAAAACTTTATTAGTTACATCGTATTCTTTTGTTATACCATTTATCAAAGTGATACTCAGAATAGCACTTGAAAACTCATTAGCTGGTTTTTTTACTACCACTGTACTAGTAGCTGCAATATCGGTGTTTTCAATCTTTGCAGTAATTAGCACTTCACCTTCGCGAAGTGCCATTACATTACCATCTTGATCTACAGTAGCAATTGATTCATCACTAGATGACCATATTACTGTTGCAGTATTGGGAGTAACCGTTGCTATTAACTTATCTTGACTGCCTTCTAGAAGTTCTAATACATTTCTATCTAATGCTATTGATACAGGTTTTGATGGTGTTGAAATTTTTTCCATCATTTGTAGTTCAGATATTGCTGTGTTTACTGCATGATATTTGCTGTTAGTAAGTGTAATGTTAACTCTGTACTTGTTATAATAACCAGAATTTTCAAAAGTGAAGCTTTGTTTCGGATTCTTTCTCCAGTCGTCTACTGTAACATTGCTATGAGAATCCAATACTATCCAATTTGAACCATCCCAAGCCTCAAAAGTCCAGGTATTTGGAAAAAGTTCTGGCCAGCTTCCTTGATTATGCATTACGTATTTACTAATTGCTTTTGGACTTGAGAATTCATAGGCTAACCATCCAGTTTTTTCGAGCGTTCCCCAAGCATAGTTTGCACCACCACTATTATAGTATTCTATACCATCAAATGCTTTCCAACTTGGTGTTTCAACATGGTTACTTGAAGATGATGCTTTACCAAACCCTGATTCATCCGAAGTCATTTTAGGTATTAAATTTTCTGAATATCCATCTTCAGCCTGCGCTTTTTCAACACTAAAGCTCACTAGTGCTAGCAGTATTATTGCTATAGAAATAATACTATGTTTGATTAACTTAATCACTTATGTATCCTCCTTTAAAATTGAGTAAGGCAATTTTTTAGAATAACCTACAAAAACAACTTTAACCAAAAAAAGATTTTTTTACCATAATAAAAATCGTTTATTTTTGATAATTAAAAAGCCACTCATTTGATAACCTCTAACGCTTCAGTATTTCTGTAAGTATCAACCATTGGATACATCCATATAATAACCACTTTCTTGATTTCATCGATGGAATGCACTGCTTCTAGAGCATCCACTGTTTTTATCCACATGCTTTTTTTGCTTGACTTAACCGTCAAACTTTCATCCGCATTTAATATGATTTTTAAAAGTTTGGCATCTTCAACTATAAATACGATTCGTTATTCTTTTTTATTATTTTTTCTTTTATAGCGTCAATAATTGTACTTTCCGATTTTTCTGTTAGGCTTTTTCTTCTTTAATCTCTTTTTCAGTTATATCTGTGTTTCGTTCTCTTAGATAAAATTCGCTTCATATTTCATATGGGAGGATTAGAATAATTGCAACTAAGAATAAGGCGTGAAAAAGTATAAATTTTTAAGCCAATACAAATATGTATTTTTGGCGCAATAAAGTTCTGACTCTTCTTTTCACCAGTCCAAAGATAGCTTTAAATGACAGGATAAAAAAGTCAGGATGTTTTAATGTATAAACAAAGACTGAGGGCTTTGAGTAGGTTAGATTAGAAAAAGAGATTATTTGGAATAATATTTACTAGCTGAGTTTACATCTTTGTTTTATTTTCAACGGATATGTCTATTATGGAATATATTAGACGAAGAAAATTAACTTCACTGTACAAGAGTTAATGAGTGCAAATCGCTATATACTGATTTCACCTTTATAGATGGCAACGTTTTTCATGAAGCCTTACAAAAGTGTTTCGTAACAATATAACGAAACGCCAAGTGAAGAAAAAAGCAGAAAAGACAATTAAGATTTTACAACCGCCTGGTCTTACAGGTTAGCCTGAAGGGAGCCGAATCAATGAAGTGCAATAATTCTGTTAATAGCCCAAAAAGGAAGGATGCGATAGGAAACCGTATGGATGATGAATTATTTAAATTAAACAAAGAAATCAAATGGAGGCGGGACGCTTGTATTCCAGACAAAAACTATAAGAAAGATAATATAATGGATTATTGCATGATGTACCGGAGGATCTATTAGCAATGAAAGGGGGTATCGTGAAAAGTGGATACTTTGTGAGTAAATTGTTTAATTTTTAAAAAATGGTAAATACGGGATTTTAATACCGTGATTCATTTTAAACTGTGTATAAAGGGCAAGGAAGAAGGATTACCTTTAAAAAAGGTATTAATTTTATTAATGTTCACAGTGTCTATTTTAACAGCCAAGTGATGCTGTTTGATTGTATTGGCTGCTCAGTTTCATAGTGAACCTGACTTCATTGGAGCTAAGAACGAAACGGAGGATAGTGGAAGAAGGATTTACTATCATTTTTATAATATTATCAATTTATCTAAAATAAGGCGTGTCTTATGGAACCGGAATTACAAGAAGGTTTATATGTTTACACTGTGGAATGACTAAAGAATTTGTCCACAAAAGTAACTGCTATAACCAACCTAAAGAAAATACCATCAAACAAGCAAGGTTTTTGTGAAAATTTACATTTAAATCAACAAAGGCTTTACTTGGAGAGCATTGAGCTGTTAAAACAGCTCTTATTTTTTTCTTCAATGCATGGGGCAGGTTAGTTGAAGAAAAGGTTTAATAATAAAATATACTTATTCTAATATATAGAGAGGTACATTAGAAAATGATTATTATAAAATTTAAGGAAACTGATACTGAAGAAATTGTTTCTTTATTTTACGAAACAGTTCATTCAGTTAATTTGAAAGATTATTCGCAAGAACATTTAGATATTTGGGCACCAAAAGATGAAAAATAATTTAAAACGAAATCGTGGAAAAAATCATTGGGTCAAAATATAACACTTGTTGCAAAAGTAAATGATAAAGTAGTTGGTTTTATCGATTTAACGCTTAATGGACACTTAGATAGACTGTATGTTCATAAAGATTATCAAGGACAAGGTATAGCTTCAGCTCTAGTTAATTCGCTTGAATCTGAAGCAAAAAAAATAAAGATTTTAGAAATTGACACGAAGCTAGTATTACTGCTAAGCCATTTTTTGAACGTCGAGGGTATAAAACAGTTTGTTTACAAACCGTAGAACGAAAAGGTGTTAAATTAACTAATTATCAAATGGTTAAAAAGATAGTGTTATGAGTGAACTAACAGGTACTTGAGTTAAATAAGCCATAGAAGACCACTTCATGATGGGTGGTTTTTCATTTGTAAAATTATTTGTGGAGGACAAAACAACTAGCGAGCGTTCTGAGCTGCTATACATTTGGCTAATTGAGCGTGATAGTTTTCCACAATCAATAGTGTAATGTGAACCATCATTAAAGATTTGGCTTATTAGGGTTTAATCCAATTTAATATTGCTTAAAAACATATTTTATAAGAATAAGAATTGATGGGGTGAAAACATTTCTAAAAAAAGAAAAATAGTTAGAGTGATTAATGAATGTTGTCCGTCGGTGAAAACTATATGCCCTCCTCCAAGCGCCCCTTGTTTGAGTCTTTGTGACTGTTGTGTTTTTCCACTTCAGTCCGTCTTACAACAACTTGTTGGGCAAACTGTAATTCTTGGCACTATTGCAGATGCACCAAATGTACCTCCTCTCTTTTTTTTATTCACTATTATTGATGTGAATGATTTTTTAGTTACTGTTACAGATGGAACGACAACCTATGAGGTAAATATTTCTGATGTAACAGGGGTAGGATTCTTATTGCCGGGACCTACTATCAACTTGATGCCACCTGTTGATTCTGGGTGCGAATGTGATTGTCGTGAACGACCAATTAGAAAATTGTTGAATACACTTATTGGTTCCACTGTGAATCTTTTAGCAAGTAATGGTTCTATTGCAGCAGATTTTAACGTAGAACAAATAGGTCTTGGCATAGTGTTAGGTACTCTACCAATAAGTCCTGATACAATCGTTAGATTTGCAATTTCAACTTGTAAAATTGTAGCTGTAGGGCAGACTAATTGAATAAGGGATGATGTTAAAAAAATATTAGTGAGAAAGTGGTTATTAAAAATTAGAAAGCGATGTTCAAGGGTTGTTTTGGCTTCTAAAGATGGTAACGATAATTTTACATTTATAACTCTTGCAATATTTGTTATTAGTCAGTTTTCCTTTATAAAAAATTAAAATCATCACAAACGCACATTCTTATTTAGCAGAAGATTTATTCAAAACAAGACCACTCGTGAAGGGTGGTTTTACTTATGTAGTCATCTAATTGGCTGGAATGGTAAATGGAAATAGTTATCCAAATGACTCTGATTTGAGGTAATATTAAACTTACGGAGCAGCATTTTTAGTTTAGCAAAGATATTAAAATTGTAGATAGAGCATTGAATTATGTTAAGATTGTATTTTCAAAAAAGGAGGCAGACAAATGAAATTAAATTTTCCTCATATGAAATTAGACTCTTTACCTAATTTAGGTGTACACATAAAAGAAATAACAAATTTAAACCTTTTTGATAATAAGTTAACAACAATTCCTTCAGAAATTTATAAAATGAACAGATTAAAAGTTTTGAATATATCTGTTAATAAGATTAGTAAAATGCCTGCTGAAATAGAGAATTTAACAGAACTTAAAATGCTGGATGCAGGGCATAATGAGATTGACGTTCTTCCACCTGAAATTGGCTCCCTTCATAATATGGAGGATTATTTATACCTTCATAATAATAAATTACAATCCATTCCACCTGAAATCTCTAAGATAGTCAAAGTGAAATATTTAAATCTAAGTGATAATCAATTAATGAAATTACCTGAAGAACTTGGACATTTGAGCAATCTTATAGAACTGCGTGTAATGAATAATCAATTAAAAGAGTTGCCGTACAGTATTAGTGGATTAAGTAACTTGAAGGAATTACATTTAAAAAATAATCAAATCACAACTCTTCCAGTAAATTTAGGGGAATTGTCGTTATTACGTGTTTTAGATATGGAAGATAATCAATTAAAAGAAATACCTCAATCGTTACATAAATGTTTAAGGTTGAGACGATTAAATTTGAGACATAATCAATTAACCACATTGCCTGAAGAGCTTGGACAATTGAAGAATTTATTAGAAATTGATCTAAGAAGTAATATGCTAACGGACTTACCAAAATCATTGCTGGAAATTAAGGGGTTAGAACGTCTGGATCTTAGATGGAACCACCAATTAAACGTACCAAAGTGGTTAGGTGAATTAGAAGAAAAAGGGTGTATTATTTATTTATAATTGTTTTAAAAGCACTTAAACTAATTGTCGAACCGTCTTTGAAATCTATTCTTCAAGATTTAGAAATTTCTGTTGCCGAAAGTTATAGGTTATTTATTATTTATCATAAAATAGAGAAACAGAACCGCAATCACGCCATATTGATCCTTATGGTCTTGTTTATTGGAAAGGTAATATGTCAGCATTGGTTATTTAGTCATGCTTTAATCGAACGAAAAAACAAAGCTCTTTTTAAGGTTGATAAAGAGTCTATTTATTGCTTTTGTACCTTACTTTCTTCTCCCCTATGGTAAATCTATCACCATTTTGAAACCAACTTTATTACAAGAAAAATTGGCAACTATCAGCTTTGAATTATTCAATCATTATCAAAATACTTCACTTCACTGACCGTACTTGTCAGTGAAGTTTTTTTATAATGTACATGTTCCAAATTAAATTTTTAGGAGGCATAAAAATTATGAAGAATTTGAAGTATCAATTTTATATTGCAGGTACACCAGAGGAAGTTTGGAAGGCACTTATCTCTCCTGAGGGTACAAAAAAAATTTATTATGGGTCCGTCATTAAATCTACATTTCAAGTGGGCGATCTCTTGGAGTATGTCGGTCCTGGCGTAGATGGAGATGAAACGGTGCATGTATACGGAAATGTATTGGAATATGAACCAAATCAGTTACTTCGATTTACTCACTATCCTGGAAAGTCTTATATAAAAGATGATCATGCATACGAGTCAAGGATTTCTTATCTTTTAGAGCCTACTGGTTCATGCACGAAATTGACACTCATTCATGACCAGTGGAAAGAAGCAGATTCCACTTATGAGAACAGCGACAAAGCTTGGTGGATGATTTTAAATAATACAAAGACTTTAGTAGAAACAGGAAGTACTCTAGACTTTGGTGAAGGTTCATAGGTCCATTACAAATGATTTAACAGAAGGAGTAGTAGAGCACAACTCCTTAACTAATTGGTATTTTAAGATTTTGTCAGTTCTCCTTTAAGGTTTGGTGAAGTTGATGAAGGTCATGTTGTTAATTTTTGCAAAAAATTAAAATCATCAGGTATAATGTGACCATTAGAAGTCAATTTGGAATTGATTTAGATGCTGCTTGTGGTCGATTGTACGGAAATTATCAAAAGAGCAACAAGCAGTAATTTGAGGTGAAAATGATGCTGAATTGTATTCCAGAAAAAAATTTGTTAATATGAAATTACAATTATGAGAGGACTGATGGATGGACAATGATTAACTAAACTATATTTTTATTTGAAATGAATAACTTCAAACTACAAAATATAGGATTAGTCTGTCCATTTTTATAAATCAGTTTAAACTTTATTTGTCATGATTCCAATGGCAAAAAAGAACTTATTTAGTATAAGTGAAAGACTAATCCTTCCAATGACAAATTGGGAGGATTTTTATTCTCTCATGATTAAAATTCATTATTTTAATCTGTAACTTTAATCTAATAAATAAAGGAGAGAGAAAAATGAGCAATTCAGACACTATTGTTACGCATGTAATACTCCGTATAAGTCGTTAATATCCATCAAACTTATACGGAGAAGTTTACAATAGATGGATGTACCGACTTTGTATAAAAAGTAAAAAGTGTTGATATACAAAGGAGGAATTATCATGTCAATGATAAAAGTTCAAGATTTAACTTTTTCTTATCCAGGTAGCTTTGACAATATTTTTGAAGGGGTAAACTTTCAAATAGATACGGATTGGAAACTTGGATTTATTGGTAGAAATGGGCGAGGTAAAACAACATTCTTTAATTTATTATTAGGGAATTATGACTATAGTGGGAAAATTACTTCTTCAGTAGAATTTAATTATTTCCCGTATCATGTTGCAGATAAAAACAAGTATACTTATAAAATTTTTGAAGAAATTTGCCCTCAAGCAGAAGATTGGGAATTTCTTCGTGAAATATCCTATCTAAATGTTGATGCCGAGGTCATGTACCGACCATTTAAAACATTATCAAATGGAGAACAAACAAAGGTGTTGCTTGCTGCACTTTTTTTGACTGAGAATCAATTTCTTTTAATTGATGAGCCAACCAATCATCTAGACACTGATGCACGTAAGATGGTCTCTGATTATCTAAGGAAGAAAAAAGGGTTTATTTTAATTTCACATGACAGAATCTTTTTAGATGGATGCGTTGACCATATCTTATCTATAAATAGAGCAAATATTGAAGTTCAAAGTGGTAACTATTCAACTTGGAAGTTAAATTTTGATCGACAGCAGGAACACGAAGAGGCAACAAATCAGCGTCTACAAAGAGACATAGGAAGATTAAAACAGTCTTCAAAGCGTTCAGCAGGTTGGTCTAATCAAGTGGAAGCTTCCAAAAATGGGACAACGAATTCGGGTTCTAAGTTGGATAAGGGGTTTGTAGGACATAAAGCGGCAAAGATGATGAAGAGAGCAAAGAACCTTGAATCAAGGCAACAAAAAGCTATTGAGGAAAAGTCAAAACTGCTAAAAAATGTGGAAAAAACTGAATCATTAAAATTAGGACCATTGGAATTTCATTCAAATGAATTGATTGTTTTGGCTGATTTGTCCGTTAAGTACGATGACCAAATAGTGAATAAGCCAATTAGCTTTAAAGTTGAACAAGGTGACCGAATTATACTTGATGGAAAGAATGGAAGCGGAAAAAGTAGTATCCTAAAACTAATTCTAGGAGATCCGATACAGCATACTGGCTCAATAAATTTAGGTTCAGGCCTCATTATTTCCTATGTCCAACAAGATACTTCTCATTTGAAGGGACTGCTATCAGACTTTATTGAAGAGCATGAGATTGATGAAACGTTATTTAAATCCATCCTACGTAAGATGGATTTTGACCGAATTCAATTTGAGAAAGATATATCTCATTATTCTGGTGGACAAAAGAAAAAGCTGCTTATAGCAAAAAGTTTATGTGAAAAAGCTCATTTATATATTTGGGATGAACCGTTAAATTTTATTGATATTTATTCGCGCATGCAGATTGAAGAGCTTATTCAAAGATTTAATCCCACAATGGTTATTGTTGAGCATGATCAGGCATTTCAACAAACAGTTGCAACAAAAACTATATATATGTAGTTAAATATGAAAAATTGAAGAAATAATCAGTAAATCAGGTATTAAACTATATGGTGCATTAGTTGAATACGCTTTAAGAAGACCACTCCGTGATGGGTGGTCTTCTTATTTATTTCCTTATTTATGTTTTTTCATTTATGTGCCTATTATCGTAACAGGTCAGGTTAGATGAACAACAAACAATAGGTAAATAATAAAATCTATTTTAATAATTTGGGGATTATATGTTGATTTACTTCATCATAAGAGATAATCCAAGTGGTAAAGAAGACTCTGGAAATGGATTGGATTGATATTGACAATGTTCGAGAACTCCTTGTCCACAATCATCATTATTGGGCGGTAAATGAGGGTTTAAAGAGGAAAAGCTAAAAGTTTTCTTGTTTAACGTGATGAACTACACTTCCAATTGAAATAGTGTCTAACAATTGGGGTGCAGTTCAGTTGAGATGGTCTTTTTGTTAAGTTATTGCGTTGTACTTTTTCTAACAAAATAAAGAAAAATCAGTTGGAATAGTACAACACCTATAAATACAATACCCAAAATAGCGAATGATACCAGTCTGATTTCAGGAGTTTGAACTGCCCCTGCAGCATCAACTTTCCTTACCCCAATAAATATTGCTCCAACCGCAAAAATGATTAGCCACACAATATTTATAGCCCACCAAATTATTCTCATAATAAACATCTTCTTTCTATCTTTAATGCTCTAATTAATGATTTTTTTTCCTTTAATGGTGTAATTGTAATGCTATTTCTTTTTATTGGCAACAATCTTTAGGCGGTGAGACCTCTCAGCCTTAAGACTGATTTCCTAGTTGAGGTACGTTCTTATTTTCAGAAACGCTATGGCGACCGTTACAACCTAGGAAGTAGAGAAAGACAGTTTGACGGTTACTGGGGCGGTTATATTTATTTCGATGATGTAGACGGACAACCTGCACAAATAAGAGAAGGCGGATCAGTACATGTAGTTTACTAAGTTGTTAATGGAAGAGAGGTGAAAACGATGGCATTTGAATACTTAGCACAATATACAACATTTGAATCAGTAACAGAAATGGATAAGAGTGTGGAGGACCACATAGCAGTTCATACTATGACTTAACAGAATCAGAACGTGCGATTGTTTTCAAGCCTGCTAGCCATTCATTGGAACATCCAGGGGCGTGTCACCTTAAAGTGAGAACCATAGCAGAAACTCTGGAGATTAGTACAAAGACGGTTTATCGAAGTATTAAGAAAAAAGAATCATTGGGCATCAGTGAAAACTAGAAAGGGAAAGTTGATGAAAGAATAAATAATAGCTTTCACAAAATCAATAAACTACATAATTATGAATTTCATCCTAAAGTTGTAAATAATTTTCAGGGTTTTGTTGGTAAAATAAGGTGTGTAATGACTTGAAGTAAAGAATAAAATAATACTAATTTAGGGGGAGTTAATTTTGAATTACTATATTTGTGAAACTTGTGGGGCACAATATGAAATCTCTATTGAAGTGCCAAAGCAATGTACTATATGCTCAGAAGAAAGGCAATTTGTCAGTGTAAATGGGCAAACTTGGACAACTTTGGACAAAATGACTTCTTCTCAAATCTATAAAAATAATATTAATCTTGAAGAAGATGGTCTATCTAGCATTACTACTAGTCCAACATTTGGAATTGGGCAAACAGCTTATTTAATTCAAGAACAGGGTTTTAATTTGTTATGGGATTGTATTTCATATATTGATCAGGAAACTATTGACAAAATAGAGGAGCTAGGGGGGGTTGATGCCATCGCATTATCTCATCCTCATTATTATTCAAGTCAAGTTGAGTGGGCAGAAACTTTTAATGCAACTATTTATATACATGAGGATGATAAAGAATGGATTACAAGATCAAGTGACAAGATTATTTTTTGGTCTGGTGAATCACTTACTTTACAGAATGGGTTAACTCTTTATCGTGCAGGTGGTCATTTTAAAGGAGCCACTATACTAGAATGGAAAAATGGTTATCAACAAAAAGGCATATTATTTGTTGGAGATATCATTCGTGTAGTTGCTGATCGCAATTGGGTGACGTTTATGTATAGTTTTCCAAATTTTATTCCTCTTCCTGTTAACACAGTAAAACGAATCTTGAATCAAGTAGAGAATCTACACTTTGAACAAATATATGATGCTTTTCTCCGTATTGTTAAAAAGGATGCCAAACAATCTGTTCATAATTCAGCTATAAGGTATATAAATGCTTTAGAGGGTAAGCTGTTCAATACTTAAACTAACGATGAGCTTTTAGTTGAATAATTCATAACAAGGCCACTCTGTGATGGGTGGTCTAATTTTTTGTCTATAAATAGAGTAGTTGTATATAGAAGAAAGAGCCCCTTTTTAGGGGCAGTCTTTGTTAAAAACAGGAGCCTTTAGGCGGCCAAAAAGCGACTAACATCTAAAATCAGGTAACTTTATAAAAAGTTTGAGAAAATTAAATAAATTGGCTGCACCGTTAGTTGAATAACTGATTAATTAGTTGTTTGGTATAGTGTAACGCTTTCACAAATATTAGTATATAATTATGGTGAGATTGCAGTAGCACATCATTAATTTGGTGTGCTTTTTTGACAGCATAATATTTTTATCGAAAAAGTATAGGTAACAATCTATAATTAATTAAGAATAAATAGAACAAAAGGAGAAATAAGTAAATAAAGAAAATGGGCATGTACATTGGTATAACGGTTATAGGTATAATAGCTGTATTCACAGGTAATTTACTTTTTACTGAATATCAATCGTACAAGTTTGAAAAGGAAATAGAGAAATTAGAAGAAGAACAAGAAAAAAAGAAATGGCAGAAGCAAAGGAATATGCTATGGAGAATGTTAAGTTTGGTAAACCTATAATTATGGAAAATGAAGATAAATGGGAACTAAAGATTTCTAATCGGGGGAATCAATATATCTATGGCTATTTCAAAGTTGAAATGTTTGATGAAAATGGAAATGAGGTTTTGAGTGAATTTGTAAATATTTCTTCGAGGCAACTACTTCCTTATGGAGAATTTATTTATAAGGGGGATATTGATAAATAATATAAAGACAAAGTTTATAATTACAAAATTAATAATGCTGAATTATATGCTAGTGAATAATAGCCATTTGGATAAATACATTGTTATTTTGGTGGAATTATTTCTTGTTGCCACAGTACGGTCATAATACATATTCCTCATATATAATTAATCAATTGGTAATATATGCTACAATTAAATGCACACTTATATAGAGGGGGAAAAGTTTTTGTTACACATATCCAAAAAAGTTGGAATAATAAGCTGGGTTGCTACTTGTTTGTATTTTGTGATTGAACCATTTTTTATTATGACTTCAATTGCCCCTTATAACATTATGAACCAAGCTATGAGTGATCTTGGAGTGACATCATGTGGTAATTACACGTATTCAATTGCACCTCACGAAATTTGTTCCCCTTTTCATTTTTGGATGAATGTATTGTTTATAGTAAATGGCTTAACATTTTCTGTTGGTGTTTTGTATCTTTCGCAGAACCTAACGAAGACCTGGTTAAACAAATCGGCAACAGTATTTATTCTCATTTTTGCTTTAGGAAATATTGTATCCGGTTTTATACCAGCTAACATCGATTTATTTTGGCATTCTATAGTAGCACAAGTAGGCATGATTACCGTTTTATTTGGACTGTGGATTTATGCAAAATCATTAACTAAAGGTAAGCGATGGACCTATTTTAATTTGTTTGTACTTATAACTATTCTTATCCTTATCGTTCTATTGTTTTTCTTTCCTTTGCCAGCAGGTTTATTACAAAGACTGTTTTATGGCGTGATTTTCTTGTGGGGTACTGTGTTAACAATTCTCTTAAGTGATTAATTTCTTAGAAATCTGCATATCAATTAAGCCCTTAAAAAGATATTGAAGAATTACATTTAAGTTCATCAAAATAAATAACCAGGTACTCAATTATGATATGCTCCCCATTAGGTAGACAGATTAAGAAATAAAAATCTGTTATCTAAGGGGAGTATTTTTTATGGTTCGAATTAAGCATCCAGTTGAGTTGAAATTAAAAATTCTTCATCTACTAAAGCAGGGGCATTTTTCTATCTGTTAATTATGTAAGCAATATGAAGACGTTGGCGAAATCGTCTTGAAATGAAAGGCGAAGAAGCGTTGAAAGATTTGAAGTCATGGAAGAAGTATCGAAGGAAAAATGGTAAATTTAACAATGAGATTGACTGATACAAGAACTGAGTAGTAGCTTCATAGAATCGTAGACCTATGATGTTGAGGCGGAAGTTAATGATTATTACTAATGAAGAAAGAAATAATGGCTTTGATATGATTGTTTTATAATATAAAACTCAAACACAAACACAAACGCCAAGCAACATAGTAGCCCAAGAGATATGACGGAATTCTGGGAATCGAGTTTTATAGAAAAACAAACGATGTGGGAATTTGATGATACACACTCCGCAATCTTAACAAAGGACTTTTTCCTTGAAAGGAATGTTAAGGATATACTTGTATCAGGTATTGGATATGGTAGGAATGCAAAGGTTTTTATTGGCAATGGAATAAATGTTACAGGTATGGAGATTTCAAAAACTGCGATTGATTTGGCGAGGCAAAATGGGCTTAATACTAGTATTTTTAATGGTTCAGTAACTGACATGCCGTTTGATAACAAACTCTATGACGGTATATTTTGCTATGCACTTATTCACTTATTGAATAATCGTGAGAGAAATAAGTTTATTAAAGATTGCTATAATAGTTAAAGCCAAATGGATATATGATTTTTACAACTGTTTCAAAAAAAGCCCCAATGTTTGGTAAGGGTAAACAATTGGATAAAGACTATTTCTAGATAATGGAAGGTAAAAATGTTTTTTTTTGATTCTGACTCCATAAAACAAGAATTTGGAAAATATGGACTGGTAGAGTTTTCAGAAATTGACGAGCCAAGTAAGAACATCAAAAATAAACCTCCAATAAAATTTATAGTTGTAAAATGTAAGAAAGAATTATAAAGATCATCATACAAAAAGTTTATAACAGTGAATTGTTAGGAGATAGGATGGATATGCTAAGGCTCTCCTAAAATTATAGGAAGCTTTTTTTATGTAACAATCTTAGTAGCATTCCTGTAATAAATGAGTGGAAAAAAGTGAAAAAAAAACAAGTTTGTGAATAAATCTACTTAAACTAAACCAGCTAATAAAATGCCAAGGAAAACATTTTAAATCGAACTTATGTTTCAGCATTGGATGCTCCAGGAGAAAACATTCCTTTAATCATACAGGTGAAGTTATTTATTAGAAAAAACTTCCCTAAACAGCAAAGACCAGCAAGCTAATTTAGTCGAGCTGGTCATTTTTTCAGGAACATTAGTTTTAAAATTAAAACAAAAGAATTTTCATAATAGAAATAAAATGTATATTTTCAGAAAAATTAGAAATTACGTGCGCATATATTTGAATCACTTAATTGAGTTAGTTTGCTAGTACCAAAAATACTATAAAACTCAGCCCATATAAGCCCATAAAACTGACAGCAATTTTCGATAATTTTGTTTTGACTGAGAAAGATCTTTGAATGCCAGCCTTAAAAAGATCTACAATGAAAATAGATACTGCTACAAAAAACGATACCATAGCAATGATTAATGCAACTTGTTCCATTAAAATAACCTCCCGTAATGATATATATTGCAGAATAATAAGTATATTAAGCAAACCAACAAGCAATAATACGTTGCTCATACGAATACCATAAACTTCTCGTTTATTTATTTCGTTCATCCAAGCATCAACTATACCTCTCAGTAAATCAATAGTCATGAAGAATGTCCAATCTGTTTGTTCTAGTAGATCTGTTATTTCATCGCCATATCGTTTTCTCCAACTTCTTGGATACAAATAGATCAACCACTTCATATGAGCCCAAGCCTTTTTGCGCCCAATGCAGTTATTTCTTGAATTTCTTTAATTTGGTTACTTAAATATTCACGTCCTGCATCTGTTAGCTTGTAAGGCTTTTTACGATCATTTGATTCAAGCACTTGGATAAAACCTGCTTTTTCTAAACGTGTAATTGCTCCATATAAAGTCCCAGCACCTAATTTAATATTATAATTCTTTTCTATATCTTCCATAATTGCGTAGCCATGACAATTTTTCTCCGCGAGACTAATTAAAACAAACAATGAGGGCTCTGAAAATCTATCTTTCTTTTTCATACAATACCTCCTTTTCTAATTTTATTACGTTTGGCGATATAACGTATAACGTAATAGTAATTGTTATATTGAATTAATGCAATAGTTAGATCATAAAAATGCAGAATATTTTTGAACCTGGTATTTTTTTATTGTTAAACAAAGAATATTTGTTCTTTAATGATATAAAAAGAACGAATGTTTCTATTGATGGCGTGTAGTTATTGAAAGTGCAATTGATTATAGAAATGCAGCGTAATCAATTTCTAAACATGATGTATGTATGGAGATTCGTTTTTCAAGCGTTTTGTTTTACAAGATATATGAAGCGTACTTTTACTATACAATAATGTTTTGCAATTATTTCAACCCTTCATAGAGAACGTAAAGTTATATGATTAATGGAGAACAACGCAAGCTATTACATGAATTTTTAATATTGACTTTAGCTATACAATCGTTGCAATGTAATTATGAAGTCATTGAAAACTTAAAATGAGCAAGGTTTATCTACCGGTTCTAAACGGTTATTAAAAAGCTATTCGCGACGATTATTTCAACCTTAAAAGTGTGCTGGCTAAAAAAAAATAACGATCGTTAAATGGGAAAAGGTTAGTGAGTATTTAGTGATTTGAAGTTCACAAGTCCGGGCAATGAGTATGTGTTTCGTTATGCAAATTTAGCCTTGAAAACACAGGTGGAAGAAATATTAATGAGTAGGCAAATGAATAAATGAAAAATAAAACACATCTAAAGAAATCTTATTCACAATAATTATTTATTGTTTTACGATAAAATATGATTGACTTAAAATATATTTTTGTTTATTATATCGATATTAAGTTAAGGAGGTCTTTTTGAAAAAAAAATTAACAAGTTGGTTGAAATTTAGATTAGAATGGAGAAATGAATGTTCATGAAAACGAAATTATCAAGATTCTTTTTTGTATTTGGTAGTGCTGTGTTATTGGTTATGGCTGCATGGATGTATGCTATTATGGATTTTGGTACGCCAGATGAATTCAGTAAAGAAGCATGGCCAAAGACAAAAGAATCAGCTGAACTAGCAACTATTGAACACTTTAAAAAAGAAAAAAATGTTGATGTTGTGATTAATGAAATTAGTTATTCAGGAGAGTATGCGACACCTGAAATATATATAGAGGGATATGTTACTGGAAATGAGCAGAAGAAAATCTCCGCTACTGTAAATTCTTCTGAAAATTATCAAGTTGAAATTACATCGGAAAACTAAGAATTATTACCTTCCAATTTAGACTCATGGATGAGAAGGATATTATGTACATAAAAAACACATTACTAATCTTAGCTCAAAGAAGAGGTAATGTTATTTATGTTATCTATTAAGGGGGATTACACAAAGGAGATTAGTATGAAAAGATTTTTAAAAAATATTTTTGGCTCTATTAATAATTTTTGTAGTGATTATTTTAGTTAACATCATCTTCAATAAGAATTATCATACGAAGTTTGTCTCGTTGGACGAAACGGATCAACGAATGTTACAAGAGTTATCAACCATATATAAAAACTTTGAAGATTCTAGCGAAAAGCTTTGGAATCAAGAGTATCATTTTGAAAAAAAACCTTTAATTCTTATACGTACGAATAAAGATGGTGGAATTATACGGAAACAAGTCTATGCCTTAAATGGGAAAGAAATGGAAAATAATATATTTGCAAAAGAGATTCAAGTCCCAAAATCCTTACATTTACCTAAGGTATATCGCCTTAGCAGTTTTGACCTTAGAACTATTTCTACATGGATTTCTTGGAATTTTGGGGAATTAAATATAAAAGATACTGATGTGTTTTATTTGAAATACTATCCTAAAATGTTTGAAAATCCAGAAGTATACTTAGATTTTTCTTCTTTTTTATTACATGAGTCTTTTCATGCTTATAAACAAAAAAGTTGGACATATGATGCAAAGGGTGGAGAGTCTATTAATGATTATCCTGTAAATAAAGGAAATTATGCGTTAATGGGATTGGAATTTAAGCTATTAGATAGGGCGATGGAAAATAATAATCCAGAAACTTTAAAACAAGTGTTACATGATTGGACCATTGTGCGTAATTATCGCTACAAAAAATGGCCGCAACTAGTTGGTGAAACAAATGCAGAAGCGATGGAAGGTTCTGCACGATATTTAGAATATCGTTATAGCAAATTAACAGGTGGGACCCTTACGGTACTTGCAAAGAAAGAAGAACCTTATCATGTTACTTTTATGGAAGCTTTCAATTTCATTGCTAACGGACAGGCAGAATCTCCGAGCTTCTTAGAAAGAAATATACGATATGAGACTGGCTCAGCTCTTGAATTAATAATGGATAAAGCAAATATTCCATGGAAAGAAGCCATTGAAGATAGTTCAACTAAACGAGGGAAGACACAATACGAAATTTTAAACGATTACTTTAAAATAAATGATTCTTCTATATTTGAAAGCAGAATGAATGAAATTAAATTGAACAACGATTATGAATCCCTTTTAGAACAAGGGGAAAAATTGGTGAAAATCAGTAGTACTGTGGAGTAGTCAATAAAATGTAATAAAGGTTACTCCCTCCCACCTGAAAACTGTAGGCTAAATTTAAATTGCACCTCCATAAAGAATAAGTCTTTTGCCTTCCACAATTATCTGTGGAGGGTTTTTATTATGCGAAAAAAAGAAGTGATGTAATAGAAAAAGAGATAGTAGCCGCAAGTGGAGGGATCGTACGTTCATCTCCTATTGTGTGGACGACTTAGAAATGGCTGTCACTGTTTTAATAGGCTTCATAGCTATAAGAATTATGGAACGATATCGTAAATCCAAATTTAAGCAGCCGTGATGGATTACATGGCATTATTCTAAAAAATTATTACTTAATGTTAGTTGGTTCGGTGTATTTGTTGGAGCTCTTTGCTCCAGGAATTGAATATGCTAGAGATGGGAGCGGTTATTTAGAAACAAAAACAAATGAATTTGACGAAAAATTTAGTAGATTTTTAGACCCTCCACAGATGATTGTGGAGGGTTTTATTATACGAGAAGGTGGGTGTTAATATGGAAACAAATACGCTTTGGGCATCAGTTATCGGCGGTATTACTGCATGGATTATATATTTAATTGGCGGTGTTGATGAATTGATAAGAGCTTTAACAATTTTAATGGCTATCGATTTCACATTAGGTTTAATGGTAGCTTGGTTAATTAAAGACGTAGATTCACGTAAGGCTTTTAAGGGGCTTTTGAAAAAGACAGCAATGATATTAATGGTCGTAGCAGCAGTGCAATTGGATAACGCTACAGAGAGTGGTGATTTTATGCGTAATGCTATGATTCTATTTCTAATCGGTATGGAAGGAATCAGCATGGTAGAAAACCTTGGTCACTTGGGTATTAAGGTACCCCGATTTTTGCAGAACGCATTTACACAATTAAAAAATAATAATGAAGATAAATCGAAAGATGGTGAGGATAAACCAAAAGATAATGAAGATAAACTGAAAGACGGTGAAGATAAATGACAAGCGTAACAACATGCGGAGACTTAGAGAGTTTTTTTCACCAGCACAAATAGCATGTCGATTGCTATTCCAAGAGTGATACAAAGGGTTTCCGCAACATCTTCATCATGGAATTGTATCGCTCGAAAACGCGACAAAGGTACTATTTCAGGGGAGAACTAGACCAAGGCAAATGGTCTCTTGGACATTAAATAGCAATCCTAAATCGAGTTTAGTGTGGGATATTGCAGTAGGTCCCTATAATCTTTATATGATATAGCGACACTTATTCGAGTAGGGCTATTGCACGTAAACTAGGCAATTACATGGGGCTGTGATTTTTGGGTAAGTAAAAGCTAATAGGTTAATGCCAAAGATATACAAGTTAGAAGGGAAAATAACTGTTCCTAGTAATAGCAAAGGACAAGTTCAATTCATTGTGGAAGACTAAAAGGAAGAAATCACAGTGATTGGATTATATATTACTTTTCAGCAAATAAGATCATCTAAATAGACAAAAACCGCCAGCCACTGTTAATAATTATTGTGGAAGGCGTTTTTTTATTCAGTATCTTAATATCTTTAAATGTGAAATGTTTGCTGCCGTAACTAAAAGTAAAAGTAGCAGTATCAGTATCTCCATCAACTAAGGATGGCTTAATGTGTGATTAGTTATCTGTTTCCTTATCTAGGCGCAGCAAAAAGTTCACCTAAATTTTTTATATCCATTGCAATCATTATTTCTCTAGTGCATCCTTTGGTTACATCTTCACTTTATTATTAGTAATTTCACTAATCAAACGTGTTGTAAGCGTTATTTGTTCAGCTAAATCCTTCTGACTCATATCCCTTTAGGCAAGTAACACTTTAACCTTGATTTGAGAAAGAAGCTGGTGTAGAAGATTATGAAGATTTATTTGCGATAGATAGTAGTGCTTATGAAGACAGTATCAAGGAACGTATTGAGAGACTACGAGATGAAACAAGTAGTTAAATATCGAGTTAAACCAATCAAAAGCGGAGGTATGTTAGAGGTTGAGGTATATCCTTTGTGGTGAACGGTAAAAGAGGGCAAAGACCAATTACAGGTATAATTATGAGGGATTTTGAAAAAATGTTAAGGTTGAAACATAGAATAGGAGGAAAATAAATTGATTACATTAAAACCTATGAACCAAGAGGAGTTCAAGCAATATATCAGTTATGCAATTGAAGACTATGCAAAAGACAAGATCGCTTCTGGAAATTGGAGTGAAGATGAAGCGATTGACTTGTCGAAGAAATCATTTGATCAACTGCTACCAAAAGATGAGAAGACCAAGAATAATCATTTATTCTCTATCTTTCACAATGATATCTTAGTTGGGATGATTTGGATTTCACAAAAAGCTACAAATCCTAATGAAGGTTTTATTTATGATTTTGTGATTTTTGAACAATATCAAGGGCAGGGGTATGGCAAGAAAGCAATGAAAGAAGCTGAAACTATTGCTAAAGAATTAGGTATGAATAAAATTGGTTTAAACGTTTTTGGTCATAACAAAATTGCACGCGGCTTATATGAAAAAATGGGTTATGAAATTACGAATATAACAATGGCTAAAAAAATTTGATAATGTAACACCAAAGCCCAGGTACTCAATTAATTTTGAGCGCCTGGTCATTTTTATTTAATAATTACTCTTCAATTGTTTCAGAAAATGTTTTTCTTCCTGGGTTTATTTTATCGACATGAATAGTTATTTTATCGACATGAATAGTTATTTTATCGACATGAATAGTTATTTTATTGATAGAATCTTCAGTCAATGGAATTTTCCCTTCATTCTCTATTTTTTTCCACGCTTTTACATTGTTTCGATAGAGGTATTCTGACAAGCGATAAATATCAACGTCCAATTTAAGTCCTTCTTCATAGGTTTCTTTCACTTCTTTTTTTACCTGTTTTATAACATTTTTTCTTATTTCGTCAGATGAAATTTTTCCTTTGAAACCATTAATTGTGGCATTTACTTTAATTTCAATTTCAAACTTCACTTGATCATTGCCTTCTACAATTGGTTTAACATGTACCTTTATTTTATCTAAATCCACTGTTAAATAATCTCTCTCATTGCCGTCTAATTTAAAGGTAATTTCTCCGCGATTTGTCTCGTTATGCATCCATTGAATACCTCTTGTTGTGGAATCTTTAATAAAGCCTTTAAAACCATCTTTTGAAAGTACTCCAACACCTTCGAAAGCAGTCTCCTCAGGTACTTCGTCAATGGTTTCCCATTCTTTTTTGATTGTAACGTAAGGTATGCTAACCTCATGGTTTGGCTCATTTAATCCAATAAGCAAATCCCTCAAGTTTATAGGTTCTATAAAAGATTCTTACTCTGTGGTATTCATAGGGTTACTTAATTTAGATGCGGCAAGGGAACTCCGCAAAATTGGTGTTACAAGAAGTACATCTTTAATAGGGTCCTTTGTAGAATACACCCAGACCTGATATCTTGTCTCTCTAAAACGTATAAACGTATCGATGACAGGAATAGCACGTTCATTTTCTAAAGCACGTTCTGAAAAAATAATATATCTCAAATGTCCCCAGAAAATTTCCTGATCAATGGAGCGATATAACTTGTAAATAGCTTCTTCAAGCGTTTTTCCTTGGGCATAGCCAACCTCAGCTGGTGTAACATTTCCACTAGGTTGTTCTGATTTAGCTAGATCGGCAAAATTAATAATTTGTAAGTAGGCTTTATACTGATTATCTTCAAAATCTACACCTACAGCGTTAATATAGTACAATCTTTGTGGTTCTGTAACGTCCCAACAACCAGCAAGTAGTAATGTAAAAGTTAGACATATTATTAATAGAGTTTTTTCTTTCATTTTTTATCCCTACTTTTAGAAGTTCGTGTACAATCTTGAAGAGCAGATGCTATATCTTTTGCATTTTTAGTTTAGACAAAAAGTGAGAGATTTATAAGTAACGGCAACTCCTCCCTTTGCTATACTAATCAAGCTTTAAAAACTCAGGTGGAAGAACTATTAATAAGTAAGCAAATGAATAAATCACAAAACCAGGTATTCAATTAATTTTGAACCTGGTCTTTTTCGGCGGATCGAGTGTGGGAACCTCTCAAAAGCAGTGAGCATAAGCTGATAATATATGTCGATTTGAAAGGACGTCTTGTACATGTTTCCTTATCACCAAGAAATTCATCAATTTCCCTATCCCGATTACAGGTTTATGCCCCGCGGGTATTATTACTCCCCTTATTATGAAGGGTGGAATGATGCCCTCGAATCGGATGAAAGGTGCTGTTTACCTGCACAGCAACGGCATACATTCGTGCTTGTGCATGGTTCTTGGGCTGACGCTCACTTTTGGGACGGTGTAGCGGCGATGCTGCGCTGTCGAGGGCATGTCGTTTATACGCCGGAATACGCAGGTCACGGCAAAGATCCGAACAAAAATGTCACGCATGCGATGATTACGAAGTCCGTCGTCGATTTTATAACGAAATTGAACCTACGCAATTTTGTTCTCGTCGGGCATAGCTTCGGCGGAACAGTCATCCAAAAGGTTGCAGAACAGGTACCGGATCGCATAAAGCGCCTTGTCTTCTGGGACGCGTTTGTACTGAAAGACGGCGAATCAGTTGCCGACGCGTTCCCGCCCCAAATGAGGCAAGGGTTCGAGCAGCTCAGAGCCGCCTCGAAGGACGATACGATCATGCTTCCATTTCCGTTGTTTCGAGATTCGTTCGTCAATACGGCCACTTTGGAGGAAGCCAAACAGATGTATACGAACGTCACTCCGGAACCGGCTAAGCCTCTTTTCGAAAAGCTGGATCTGAAAGCGTTCTACGCGCTACCTATGCCCAAAAGCTATGTTTATTTCTACCAAGACAACGCATTGCCACAAGGAGAGGGCTACGGCTGGCATCCAAATATGTCCAGACGGCTTGGCCAGTTCCGCCTGATCGTCGGTGACGGCGACCATTTTACGGACACGCGTACAAGACCGGCAATGGTGGCAAAGAAATTTTATGAGGCGGGCCGGGACTGATGAGTTGTAAGAGCATTTTATTGTGTGGCTAGAGCAAGATAGATTCATAATCCACCTAGATTTGGGAATTGATCGAACAGGAAACAAGAGGTATATAACAAAGCCAACCTTTGCAAGGTTCCTCATTGAGTATAGTATCTAATTAACTAACACTTAAAATCTTTCCAAATACTCAATATAGAATGAACGGAAGTAGCAGGAACTAGTCAGCGATTATAAGCAAGATTAAGTCAACGGAGTGCTTTGGTTGAATAATCTGAAAAGACTACTTCAGCAGGGGTGGTTTTTGTATGTGGTGGTTTAATTGTAAACAAGAAATAGACGAAATTAGAAAATTGCCTGGAATGGTAAAGAGGTTTTATTGTACGGAGTTAATCAGAATAGTTACTGTTCGGTTTTAGGGTGTTTTATTGATGGATTGGAGCATTATCTAATAGAAAAATCAGGGAAGTCTTATTTTATTAAACGTTTTTAATATAAATTTAATAATGTGCATTGCCTTCCACAATCATCTGCGGAGGGCTTTTAGTATGCAAAAAAGGAAGTGTTCAAATGTAGAAATGGATTGCTGCAGTTAGTGGGTTAATTGGTACATTAGTGTCCTATTCGGTGGATGGTTAGGAAAGGCAGTAACCGTATTTATTGCACAGGATGTTTATTTGAGTTTTGCAACAAATAGTAGTATCTTTTAATTAATCGGCAGGCAGTTTTTAGCAGCAGTTTATGGAACTTTCTTCATGAAGTAAAATAACAGAAAGCTAAATAGTGATTATTTAATTTTGTTCAGTAATCGGCCACATTGTTGAAGATCGGCAGAAACTTTTGAGAAGGAAGCAGTAGTTAGTATTATGTTTGTATTATTCAATTAACGTGTAGGTGATTGTGATAATGAATAATTATTGATAGTACGTAATAATAGTATATTACACGTACAATGTTAGCTATATTCTTTCAACTTCTTGTGTAACCAAACCCATTCTTTGACATCAATAAAATCTAATTATGAAGGAGACTAAAGTTATGGAAATATCTAAGGGTGTTGAAATGCTCCATCTTGAATTTCTTGGGAATATTATTCATCCAATTCTTTTATGGGATCAAGAAATGGCTGTTTTAATAGACACTGGATTCCCTGGACAAATTGAAGATTTACGTGTGGCAATGGAAAAGGTAGGCGTATCGTTCGACAAACTAAGAGTTGTGATTTTGACGCATCAGGATATAGATCATATAGGTAGTTTACCTGAAATATTACAAGAGTGTGGAAGTAATATTAGAGTATATGCTCACGATTTAGATAAGCCTTATATTCAAGGGGATTTAACTCTTTTGAAAGACGGTCACCTAGAGAATCCACCAAAGGGCAAAGTGGACGATACATTGAAAGACGGTCAAGAATTGCCGTATTGCGGTGGCATTCGTATCATCCATACTCCCGGCCATACTCCCGGCCATATCAGCCTATATTTGAAACAAAGTAAAACACTGATTGCCGGGGATTCGATGTACAGTGTAAACGGAATAATTGAGGGAATTCATGCCCCGACAGTCCTGGATATAAAAGAAGCTCGACTTTCTTTGAAAAAATACCTAGAACTCGACATTGAATCTGTGGTTTGTTACCACGGAGGATTGAGTAAGCTAAATATTAATGATCAGATTCAAAAAGTAATTTCATATTAAAACTCAGATCTTTCTTCAGTTATCCGGCGCTTTAGTCAAATAATCCATAAAAAGGCCACTCCGTGTGAACTGCATCCCAAGTAGTCATGCTGAATATTTCTATTAATATTTTCGATTCGTTCAGAGGTGAATAACTGCTTTTGTCTGTGTGTAGATTGCTTCAAGGATGGATGGTGCTAATTCACGTAAAAAAGCTAATTCTAATACACGCGAGTATGGAGCAGGGGAAAAGAGGGAGATAACTTCAAAGTCTTTATTGAAAAACAACAAAAAAGGGTCACCAGGCTGGGAGCGACCCTTTGGTCATAATAGGAGTGTATAAGGCTGGTAGATTAGCATTATACTGCTATTATGATAGTTTGCAGAAGGGATGATGGAGATTATTGATTGTTGCCAATAATGAAGGTGCTTACCTTCTTTTTATTTTCGTACACTTAAAAACAGTAAATATTAATAATCTTTTTGCATGAAAGTTGCGCCGACAATAATTAGTAGAATGAATAGAACTACGATTAAAACGAATGTTGAACTATTATCCTTACCATAGTCCATGCAATAACCCTTGCCATAGTCATTACCATAGCCTCCGCAACAACTATTATAATTACCTACATTTCCAAAGTATCCCATGAAAATCACTCCTTTCTTCAATTCATAATATGTATAGTCGTTGAAAGGAAAGGGGGCATTTATCCAATCAATAGCTCCTTTCGTTTTAGAAATTCAAAAATTAACAAAGTTAAGTTTGAGGAATAAGACAAAAAAGGTCACTTGTATGGAAGTGATACTGAATCGGAAGCCGCCAGATTAAAGGAGAGAATAAAAGTCATCGAATATGAGCTTACACATAAAATAAACGTTTACGAAAGCACACTAATACATTCCAAAGGATTGAGCATCAAATCGTTAATAAACGTAATATAGGAATGACTCACAAATGATTTATGTTACGTAGGATACATCAACCGTTTTTTGTACGTGTGTTCTGGAAACAAGCGTTTGAGGCTACTAAATTGGCAGTCTCTTTTCTGTTATATTTTTATTCAGGTTACATATAATACCATTATGGTTATAATTAGTGTGGATGGAGGCGAAGTAGATGGAAACAAAAGCACAAATTAATTTGATCGATCAAGTAAAAAATACAATCAGTAATAACGGACAATCAATCGAAAAACGTCTTGAAGAAAAGCACAAAGGATTTGAGAAGGGTTGGAAGATGGATGGAAACGAAGTTGTGTTTTGGGTAAGTCCAACAGTGAGACTTAGTGATTACACAGGAAACATATTGAATGAATTTAGGTTCATTATAAGTTTTGACGAAGAACAAAATAAGTTTTCTATATCAGGTAAAAGTGTTAAGGCTCAAAATTTATTATAAATAATTATGTCACATCTAACCAGGTGTGGCTTTTAATTATGCATTTAACTATTAATTGTGTAGGGATGAGGAATAGTGAACCGAAAAAAGTATTAATAATTCGATGATTAAGATTACGTGAAATGGCAAAGTATGCTGAGACATTATTCAATGAGTTATGTATGATTAATAAATCATTTACACAAAATGATTTAAGATTAGCAAATGGATTAAAGCCTATTAAGATTGGCAATGTACATTTAGAAAAGAAAGTGATTTGCCTGTGCTTAGAAGGGAGCGAATAAATATGAAGTTAGCAATCGATTTATTACAAGAATCAAAAAAAACAAAGTTATTTGATTTAGAAAACATTCATAGTGAAACGGAAAAATGTAATAATCAACTTTCAAAATTGAACAAGAAGAAAGAAAAGCTTGAAAGTGAGATAACTGAGATAGATAAGGCTATAGCTAAGCTTGAAGGAAGTAAGTAACATGGAAGCAATAGACACTAAGTGGAATAAGCTATGTGTTCATATCTTCTATGTCAGATACCTAAAGAAAGATAAAGGCATCACTTTCAAGCAGACATACTTCAAAGGGCGCGCATGAGGGGGAGGGCACGATGCCTTTACAGAGAGCGTGCGATTATATGATAAATGGGGAACAACAACGAAAGCTTTTACATGAATTTGTGATAGTAGACCTAGCAACAAAATCATTTTAACGTGATGATGATGTCATCCAAAATTTAAAGATGAAAAACGTTTATTTACCGAGATTGGATGGAATATTAAACGATTATTTCAACCTTACAAGGGTACTGGGAAATAAATGCTTGTAATGAATAAAAAAGAGCAGAATTAAACATCTTCCTTCTACCTTCTTCTAAAACACAGGTAGAAAAATTACTAATAGGTATCCAAAGATTATGCGCTTATTTATAGAGTGAGTACTGATATTATCCCCTTTGAGGTTGACCAATACCGCCGGGCCATTTAAGCGTTCCTATTGACTTATGGTGCCATAATAAAAGGGCTTGCACGTATGATTTTCATAAGTACAAGCCATTAAATTGATGTGTAATGAGATAACGTTTTGATTGTTGAAAAGGGGTATAATAGCCTCCTTATATACCTGTTACACTATCAATCGTTGTAGATTTACCATTAATGCGAATATCAATCGTATCAAGGTTAGGATCTAACGTTAATTTATAGACATGCTGTTCTATTGCATTATCTTGTTGATTCGTAACATCTAACTTTACTATTAATGTGTCACCTTGCGTTTCAAGGTCTGTTGTAACTGTTCCTTTTGACCGAAAAACGATATAAGAAATATTTTCACCTTCATTGATGATTTGAAGTGTATTTTTTTCATCAATTGCTTTTTGCACTTTATTTGGAACAATCTCAATTTCACTAATACTTAACGTTGATGAATTACATGCTGTTAATATAAATACTGCCAAAAATACTAAAAGAAATTTCTTCAATCCATTGACCTCCTTAACTGTCCATTTCTCTTGAAGATAAAGCCCTGTGTCACGAAATTGCTATGGACCACAAATTGAGAAACAAGTGTGCTCCTCGAAATTTTTTTGTACCCAACGATCTATTGTGTTAAAAAATCGAAGGAATTCGATGTTCACTGAATTATTTAAAGAACATGCCTTAAAAGTGATTTGATTCCATTGTTCAGGGGTAATTGAGTTTGGACCAAAGTAATTAAAATTAGGTAAAACCTCATCAATATATAAATGTAAAAAATCAAAAGCATCTTCTGTTAAAAAAATCGAAGATTCATGCCAATGTTCATTTTTAAAATCACTTCGCATAAATTCAAAAACATCACCCTTGCCATTTAAATTTTCTAAAGTAATTATTTTAATCATTTATTCCTCCAGCGTATGGTTTCGGGTGAAAAATAATAAAAAGCCCTCGTTTGAGTGACTTATTCTATGATAGTTGCAATAAGTGTTGGGGCACCTAATTCATCTTTTCCATCGAATGTTCCGTAAACAATTACTTCAGTGTCCATGTCATCTTTTAGAGTAAGATTAACAACGGAAAACATATTATGACCTGATATTACCATTTTAGGAAACTTAGAGATAAAAGTACATATAAAAAACCACGATTTTTATACAAATGTCATTTATTAAACATAAAAATATACGCTTAATTGAATTTCTTGTTTATGTATAGTAGTACCAAAATAAAAACCCGGAATTAATATTCCGGGTTTGATTACCACTTACATTTATTCCTCCATGACACACTGCCTCGCTTCCGTATTGGATCTTAAGATTATCCTAAGACAACAGTACTTTAGCTTTATTCAGTATTGATGGTCCTTCTGAGCTATCGATCAATCGTACTCATCGGGTTAACCCTCCTAGTCACATTGGATTCGAAGTGAAATCTTTAATAGTATAGAGCAATTGATTATTTTTTATACACATTATTTTTTGTAAAATAAAAGTTTTCGCTATTTGGAATAAATAACATACAAAAATTAAAGAAATTCCAATTATTAACTAAATTTTTTAATGCACTAATGGAGGTTAGTTGAACAAGGATTAAATTAGACCTTTCAATGATGGCTAAATTTTGTGAAATGGATACTGTGAATGTAAGATATAAATAACAGGGATGTCATTGTTGATTAAGGAAATGTTTATATTGAACTGAGTAATACCGTGATTCTAAAAATTGTAAGTAATTGTAAAAAACGTTTTTCTTATTCCAGTTCGAGAATAGTGCGCCACTACGCGTCAAGTGGATTCCTGTATAACAGTCCTGCGCTTAGATGGTAATTTTGCTGACAAATGATAGATTGTTATAGGATAATGGTGATGTATTTAATAGACCACATTTTAGGGGAAAGACTCCAAACAGAAGGAAGTGCTAAACGATGAATTTAGAAATGGTTATGCAGGAGCTTGAAGCCCTTGGCAAGGAAAGAACTAAAAAAATGTATATATCCAATGGTGCGCATGAGCCGCTTTTCGGCGTGGCTACAGGCACTATGAAACCAATCGCAAAGAAAATAAAAATAAGTCAGAGTTTAGCTGAAGAGCTTTATGCCACAGGAAACTACGATGCAATGTACTTTGCAGGCATTATTGCAGACCCAAAAGCCATGACTGAGTCGGATTATGATCGTTGGATGGATACGGCGTATTTTTATATGCTGTCCGATTATGTAGTGGCCGTCACATTATCAGAGTCAGATATTGCACAAGTAGTTGCTGATAAATGGATCGCAAGCGGTGAAGAGCTGAGAATGTCAGCGGGCTGGAGTTGCTACTGTTGGCTTTTAGGGAATCGACAAGACGTTGAATTTTCAGAAAGCAAGATTTCCAAAATGCTTGACAAGGTGAAAGATACGATTCACGATTCGCCAGAACGAACGAAAGCAGCTATGAATAATTTTCTATACACTGTGGGGATTTCGTATTTACCACTCCATGACAAGGCAGTCGAGACCGCTAAGGCAATAGGAACAGTAGAAGTCAAACGGGACAAGAAAAAAAGCAGTTTCCTAAATGCTTACGAAAGTATTCAAAAAGAAGTCGATAAAGGAAAACTGGGTTTTAAACGCAAGCATGTAAGATGTTAAAAGCAGCCTCGAATCTCGAACGATCTTCAATTATCCATGGCATGGATTATTTATCGTAATTTTCTTGGGATTTTTATAGTTATATCTGAAACCAAATAGTAAAAAGGAGATCTATTTATGGCTATATTAAAAGATTACTCTAATAAACCTAATTGTGAAGTTGAAATAAATTTAAAATTAGTTAATGATGCGAGTGTAAAATTCCACATTCATTTCCGCTCTGGTCCTGCTTTTCCAGAGGTGCATACGGAAATCGTTTGCTTAAAAAGAGATTTCTTAAAGTTATTAGATGATTTAAAACAAATCGATATTATGCATCTAAGTATGCTAGAGCCTCATGATCCAGGCTTGTGTATTTATCATATTCCACTATTTGGTGCTTATTATTACCCAGGAAATGGTTTTCTGCAAGTGCCCGAACATGAAAGGGATGAGTGGGAGCCTTATTATAGATTAATTTTTGTGTTAGATGCAGGTGAGAGAAATAATTATAGTGCGACAGAATGTGGTCCTGCATTATGTCTAAAACTAAAAATGGAACAAATAAATGAATTTGTTGATAGTTTAAAATTGGCAGTAAACAATTTTTAAATTCAGGGCTAGCAAGTGGGGCGAAAAATTAAAAATAGCCCCCGTTATTTATTCATTTTTATGGCTCTAATAATTAGTAAAAATCCTACAATACATAGACTTCCAGATAAGACATAAACGATGATAGTCCATCCTTCAACAACACTTTGAAAATATTTAATAAATAAAGAAATCCCATAGATGCACAATAAGGCACCCCAAAGTAATTGTAGTTTCATATAGTTCCTCCATCTTGCCTTTTTTAACTAAGCCAAGCTGTTTTCCTTTTAGTATGCTTTATCGAATTTCAACAGTATTACGAAATCATATTAGAATACGTTATTCTATTAATGGTAATAAAGAGGGGGTAAAAGATGCTTAGTAAAAGGGGTTTGTTGTCAACATTTTTTTCTATAATAGGACTTGTTTTTGTAGCTTTTTTTTATTTCTTTCAACTTAATACTGTATGGGTATTCTTAGTTGGAGTTATTTTGTTCGTTTTAGGAATAATATTTAGTGTCCAGAGTTTTATGAAAAGGGAAAAAGGATTTTAGAAGTATTCCCCTATTTTTGTTTTAAGAATTTATTTCATTGGCGTTTTATTGTCAGTCGTACTAATTATGTTTATGGGTGGAGTTTAAAAAATTATAGCACTTAAGTTGAATAAGATCAGGTAATGGATGATTTTTGTTTTTTGTCAATTTGTTAGTTCTAAGTCTGTGGAAGACAAAGCACACAGAGAGCGTCCAGGGCCGTTTTATAATTGGGAATGAGTGATAGTCGTCCGCAAACGATTCAATACGAATGGATGTTAGACAACATAAAAAAATCAAATCCAATTGAATCGAATTTGAGGTAACAGGAAGTGGATATCCAATATTAGTTTAATTAAGAATATGAGCAACCGACCAAAAATCGACCATTTTTTATAAAATGAGTTGAAGAAGTCGGTTGCTTTTTCTTTAACTTTCATTGATACAAGATTATAGATAGGAATGTTAATACTTGAATTTCAAATTGAGTGACAACTTTTTTTACTCGTTCTGATAAAGATTATAATTTTGATTTTGTGTTTTTATTTTTTTGTCTGTAAGCCATGAGAGTAGTTTTTAAGGATGCATAACTTCCGATAGCTGAGTATCCATAAAACCAACCCATAAATATTCCAGCTAATAGGTTATGTCTATGACTAATAAAAATTGAAATAATTAAACCGATGATTAATGCCATTGTGGGTACCCAAATTGGTTTAATATGAAAGAATTTCTTTAACAGTTGCGTAATGATCATAATAATAGGGATTGCTATTACGGCATCCCAAAAGTTTGTATGTATCGTTGGAAAGTGTTCCATAATTTCACCTCAATTGAAGAATTTATTTTTATTGTTTGCTTGTATAAATTTTTTATACTACTCAAAATAAGAAAGCAAAGATGTCGTTTTGAAAGTAGTTAGTGGACGTAAATATAAAATCCTTTTTGGAAAGTGTGTGGTAGGCAAGTGAGCAGTGGGCACTTTCCAAAGTCCTTATTCCGCGTTATTTGTTCATTCCTACAAAAAAATACTGGTATCTAGATACGAATTAACAACAGAAGAAAATATTGTGTATAAATTTGACAATCGAAATAAGGTAGTGTATACCTATTGTTAACCGGTTAACAATTTTAACGATTTGTAGTGAATTAATTTTTAACATGTAAACTAAGGAGGGAATAGGTATGGATCAGAAAGAACAAGTATTGGAGGCTCTTCAAAATTTAATAACTACGCGAGAAGACGCACAAAAAAAGAAAGTTGAAAATAGAGGGGAAGATCAAGAAGGCAACGCATTAACATTAGAGTGGTCACTTACTCAACTACATATTGTTGCAACGATTAAAGACAATGGCTTGGCAAACAATAGCTTGCTATCTCACAAGTTGAATGTATCTAAACCAGCTATTGCAAAAGCTGTGAAAAAGTTGTTAAAACATCATGTCATTATTAAAATTCAGCGAAATGATAATAAGAAAGAGATTTATTATGGACTTACAGAGTCAGGAGAGAAATTGGCTTTTATTCACGAACAGTTACACGAAAAAGCAAGAAATAAGTATTTGAGTATTCTAGAAAAATTTAATGATGCTGAATTGGGAGTTATCACAAGATTTTTATACGCTATCACTGAAAACATGAAAAATAATTAACTTCTAGAAGGATGTGATTTCATTGCAAAGTCGAATAACTGACAATAAAGTATTATTTTTATACTTATTGAGCATTAGTACTTTCTTCGCTTCTTTAAATCAGAACATTTACACCCCAGTAATTCCTCTCATTCGAAATTCTTTTGGAATTTCTATAAATTGGGTTAATTTCACAGTGGGTGGTTTTATTTTTATAACTGCGTTGATGCAGATTGCTTTAGGATCAGTAATTGATTCTAAAAGTCAGAAAACGTTGTTATTGAAAAGTTTGATTATAACAAGTATTTCGACGATTGCTTGTGCTTTATCAACTAATTTTACGTTATTCATGATTTTTAGAATGTTTCAAGCTATCGGTACTGCAATCATCCCTTTAGTTACAGTTAATATGATTGGGCAATTATTTGACGGAGAAGCAAGAGGAAGCGCAATGGGAACTTATCAAATACTTCTTACACTTGCGCCAGCAATTTCCCCTATAGTAGGAGGAGTTCTTGGGCAACATTATGGATATTCAGGTATTTTTTTCTTTCTTTTTGCTATCTCAGTTGCACTACTAGCTCTTCTTGCATTGATATTGCCTTATGATAAGCGAGAGTATCAGCCGATTAAGTCAAAGGGGTATTTTAGCAAATACGCAACCATTCTAGCTAATCGATTAGGTGCAAGTACAATGATTTTAAGTTTTTTTGTATTTTTTGTATACTTTGCGATTCTTGTATACTTACCTATTTTACTTAGCGATCATTATCATGTTTCCTTACAGATAATCGGAATGTTATATTTGCCTTTAACAATTAGTATGATTGTAGGAAGCCTATTATATAAACGATTGCAAAAAAAGATGGAACTACAAACCCTGTTTAAGTTAATTTTGTTGCTAATGCCACTACAAGTGATATTATTTGGGTTCTTACATACCCATTCACTTATTGGATTAAGCGTGGTGTTATTTGGATATGGCATGACTGTAGGATTCGCACCACCTCTTTTTGCTACAATTATAAGTAACGAGTTTAGTAGTAATAGAGGAGCAGCACTGGGGCTGTTCAATTTCATACGCTATTCTGGAATGGCAATAGGATCAATTGCTGCTGGATTATACAAAATGATTCCTGTGTCGTTGTTGTTTGTTGTTTTGGGAATTCTACTTTACTTTGTTTCAGCACAGCAGTATAGAACTTTGAAAAAACAATCATACAGTAGTGATTCTATATAAGTATATTAAATCTTCTAAAAAAGTAAGTTCCTTTCTTTCAAAAGTGTGTTCTATAGGTGAGTCTCCCAATGATTAATTGCTTCTATTGCTAATGGTATTTTACATCCAAATAAATTCAAATCGATTCGTCGATGTTAACTCATCACCGTGGAGACAATACGCACAAAGAACAAGTTTCAACCTGACTTGTGTAAATTCTAATAGTTCTTTATTATTATTGAAATAGGGAAAAATTAGTTTTTTTAGCAATAATAATAAGTGGATTTAATATGCAAGTCTATTTCTATTTCTTAAACTAAAATGTTATTAAAAATGGGGGGAATAGCTATGAACATAAACTTACAAGAGATTGTAAAGAGTATTCAAAAGAGAATTGATTTTTCGGGTGCAGTATTTGTAAAAAGTAAGGAAGAGTTGTTACTAAAACAAAACTTTGGTTACGCAAATCGTTCAGAACAAATAGAAAATAGTTCATCGACTCGTTTTGGAATTGCATCGGGTTGTAAACTCTTCACGGCAATAGCAATTTGCCAACTTGTTGAAAGAGGGGAAATTTCTTTTGATTCTAAACTGAGTGATTGCATTAAACATAATTTTAAACACTTTGATGATAAGGTAACAATCCATCATCTTCTAACACATACCGCTGGAATACCTGATTATTTTGATGAGGAATTTATGGATGACTTTGAAGAACTGTGGATACAAACGCCCATGTATCGAATGAGAACTTTAAAAGATTTCCTGCCATTATTCCAAGACCTACCTATGAAATTGAAAGTTGGAGAAAGATTTCATTATAATAATGCTGGCTACATTTTGCTTGGCTTAGTTGTAGAACAGGCAAGTCAATGCAACTTTGATGAATACATCCAAAAAAATATTTTCGACAAAGCGGGTATGACGAATGCAGGCTTTTTTGAATTAGATGCGCTACCAGCTAATACAGCACAAGGTTATATCGATTTTGACGATGGGACATGGAAAACAAATATTTATTCCTTGCCAGCAAAAGGTGGTTCTGATGGCGGCGCATTTGTTGCTGTACATGATTTGGAGAAGCTATGGGATGCGTTAATGAGTTATTCATTACTAAGTGAAAAATCAACAAAGCTGTTACTGACTCCACACGCTCAGGAAAATCAAGAAGACTACTATGGTTATGGTGTATGGATTAAAAAAAGAAATGATGCCGTTCTTAAATATCATATAATGGGGTATGATCCAGGCGTTAGCTTTCACGCTGCCTATTATCCTGACGTATCCATCAATGTTGTTGTTTGCTCTAATAAGTCAAATGGCGCATTTGATATAGTGAAGGGCATAGAAGAACAATTGATAAAAACCAAAACCTTGGAATAGAGTCTGAATTGTTAAACGATGGTGAGAGTATACCTTGTACATGGTAAAAAAAGAATATTTTGAGATTCGATAAGTGAGGCAAAGGACAGGTGCAGTTGATATGAAATTTGAGAATGTTGTTTATCCAGCGTTTATGAAAAGAGACAACGAGAAGTACGGCGTTTATTTTCCGACGTTACTTCTAGATTCAGGATGGGAATATTCTTTAAGCTCGGGTCGTACGAAACAGGAAGCGATTGAAAAGGCAAAGAGGGATTTAGCTTATTTGTTAGCGGGGGCTTTATATGATAATGAAGAGTTGCCAAGTAATGCATCGATTCCTGCTGAGTTCGTCACGGAAGAGATGGAGCTTGTTTTCATAAAAACGTCTTATAGCGATTATGCAGAGGAAATTGAGGAGCGTTTGCCTTGGCGCCATTGGCATATTTATTTTAATCGGGATGATGGCGATTTCCAAGCTGTAGCTTATAAGAACAAACATGGGCTGTGGGATGTAAAGATTGATTATTTACATACTGAGGTGGAGCAAGAGAAGTTGCTGCGAATTTGTCCGACGTATCCGTTAATTTGTACGGTTCGACTACGCACAGAGGCAGAGGAAGCATTCGATAGTTTTGTACGCAAAATAGTAGAGAAATAAATTTAAGCGGTCATTTTTTATTGTGAAAATCAGAGCGTTGTTCCAAAAGGAGTTGAGAAGGAGGCATCAACTCCTCCTTCATGTAGTTACTTGCGACGTGTTTCCTTGAGTGAAGGGCGTCGCTTTTTTTGTGCCTTCGAGAATTGAAAGCTTTAAAGGCGATTGCGACTAGCGCTGCCGATGCAAGGACTTTTTCTGAAACCAAATCACAATCGAGTTAATGAAACAACAAAAAAAATTTAGCAATTAAAAAGAGGGAAACGCCAACAATCAATACACCTGCAAAGAAATAACAGATCAATTTACATACATCGAAAATCGCACCAGCTAAATCATCAATAAATTTTAACATCATCAATTATCCTTTCACTTTTCTAAGTAGTTACTTAAACTTACTTTTTGTCTTGATTATGTAGTAATTCACTAACACAGCTTATTGTAGTCCTGCTATGTTGCCCGTTCACTTTAAGTCATCTTTCGTTCTTCCAATACCTCTTTGCTTTACTCATCTCCGTGATATTCACCCTCCCTCATTTAACCTAATGCAATTATCAATAATGTCCGTTTTATATTTTAAAAACGGACATATGATGATGATCTAGGAAAAAACGATGGCATTGGAATACTTAGCAAACTACACAATATTTAAACAAATATCAAATATATGGATAATTGTGTGAGTTGTAATTTAAAATGGCAGGTTGGTAGCAATGGTGAAAATGACAAAGTGAAAAAGAAAAGTACATAGTTAATTTGAAACCTCACACACTGAAAGAAAATAAAAAAGTGAGGTTCAAAAATGAAATTTATATTTAGTGGTTTACTCCTTTTACTAACAGTAATAATTTTTTCCTTTTCATCAATTGTTCATGCAGATAAAAATGAACAAGAAGAAAGTAATAATGATGAGGGAACATTAGTTTATCATGTCAAATATGATTACAATGCAATATCCAATTTTTTAGGTATTAGTCGTGAAGAATACGAAAAAAATTGGCTAGAAGGTCTTTCTATCGCTGAAATGGCGGAGAAGCAAGGCATTGAAAGATGGGATGTAGAAGGATATTTTTATAATTTCCACTATGAAGAAATGCAAAAGTGGAGAAAAAAAGGTGTCATGACAGAAAAACATTATTTTCATTTAGTTTATCGATTAGCTAACGATATAGAGGAGTTTATTGACCGAAATCCAAATCGATAATTCGTATGAGCTATGACCACTGATTTGTTGAATCTGCATTTGTGGAGGACGAAGTATGTGTGAATTATGTATGAACATACAATTTTTTAGCAGAGAGTCACAACGAAAGCTAATGTTAGTTATTGTCAAAATGAAGCTATCGTGTTAATAGTCAAATAGGATGAATTGTTCAGTAGCCAGATAAACAATGATCAGGTACTCAGTATATTATTGAGTCCTGTTTTTTTATCCATCAAAAAGGCCTCTTATTTGAGTTGCTTACTTGTACTATTTTCAATTAATCATCCCGTTCTTTTGAATTTGCCAGTTTGTATTGCTGTTATAAATCAGTTGCTTCATAGGGTTTTGTGGATTTCAGTTATTCTGTTACTTGGCGTGAATGTATCTAATGATTACTATACTAAGAAGGAAATTATATTGATTAAATTTCCATATTTGTTATTCTAGTAACGGTGGGCTATTCAGAAAGGGGTAGAAAATAATATGAGATGTTTATGCGAGCAACAAGTAACATTTGAGTTAAAAGTTGAAGGAGATATAGGCGCTGACCCTATATGGTGTGATAAATGTAGTTGTAACTTTGATATAGAAAAAATACCACTTTCAATTGAGTTGAAATCTGAATTAATGGAATGGGTATGGCGATATGGTAAATGGATTGATTGGAGTAACGACGGCATATTTCCAAATGGGATTGAACTTGAAGATGAACATAATAAACAAGGGGTGAATTTAACAGAAAAAGTAAGAAAAGAACTAGAGGGAAAATATAAAGTTGCATTTTCGCCTTCGACCTTTGCAAGAAGACACGCAGTTAAATAGCATCATTGGCCATCCATAAACAAAGTACAGATTCCATATATAACGGAGGGTTCTAGATGTTAAAATTATTATTTCAAAAAATTTCAATTGCAATTATTTCAACAATTATTTTGTCATGGATTTTAAGTCTTTATTTTGGTTATACACCTAATGCACAAGAAACAGTAGATACAGCACACTTTTCTTATAGTACACTATTTATAATTTATGCTGTATATTCATTGGTTATTTATACAACATTGGGCGTCATTATCTCCTGGATAATTGAAGTGAAAATTAAAAAGCAATTACACCAAATATTACTTTATATAGCAAGCGGCGCAATTATCGGTGGCGTATTTTATTTATACACTTCTGCAGTCAGGTATTTTCATGAATTGATGACATATATAATAATCGGGGTTTTTGCATCACTTTTATTCTTAGTAATTCAGAAAGTCTGTCATCTGACGATTTTCAAATTGATTAAATGATAAATATAGATCATACAATGTATTCAGTTAGGAGGAGGGGTCAATATAATGATAATTCTTGGTGAAAAAGATTATGAAAAAGCAATCACTATACTAGAAAATAACGAGAAAAAAACGGTTCCTACCTTTACCTATTCCGTGTTGAATAATTATATTAGTGGAATTGTTTATGCAGATTCTAAAAATCCAGAGACGATACTTATTGGAACACAATCGGGTATTTATTTCGTAGCAGGAAAAGAAGATAATCAAAAGTTCAATAATTTCCTTTTGGAATTGTATAGCCAAAGAAAAAGTGAGGAGCTACGTTTCACTTTATTTTCTTCAAATGAGCACTGGGATTGTGTCATTAATGAGCTATTTAAAGATAATTTAAAAAAGATGAACAGGTATTCTTTTATACATGATAAGAAAAAATCATATGAGAAGAGTCTATTTACTAATGAGTATTCTATGAGAAGAATAAGTGAAGAGCAAATTGCTTGTAGTTCAGCATATAATGAGGATTATTATAATGAGTATTGGGGCTCTGTTGCCAATTTTACAGCAAAGGGTTTCGGTTACTGTATGCTACATAAAGGGCAAGTGATTAGTGAATGCACTTCAATTTTTGCTTCACTTCAATTCTCGGAAATTGATATTGAAACCCACGAAAATTATAGGGGACAAGGACTAGGTTTAATTGTCGCAAAAGCGTTTATAAATGACTGTCTCGAAAAGGATATAATGCCTCGCTGGGATTGTGACATCAGTAATACATCATCAATAAGGCTAGCTGAAAAATTGGGCTTTAGTAATCCTAGTGAATATTCAATTTTTTTTAAAAAATCTAGTGAGTTTACGCCAAGACAATCGTAACTTCTTTTAAGCGAATAGAAGGGAAGGTGATGATATTGGATATTCGAAAAATGCGCTATTTCATAACAGTAGCAGAAGAGTTGAATTTTAGTCGAGCAGCGGAACGTTTAAGAATGGCACAACCCCCCTTAAGCCAAGAGATACGTAAATTAGAAGAAGAATTGGGCGTTCAACTTTTTTATCGTACGAAAAGAAAAGTAGAGCTTACGAACGCTGGAAAAATATTTCTTGATGGAGTTCGGCAAATTATGTTTCAAGTTGAAAAAACTATTAGAGAAACACAACTTGCAGACGAAGGAAAAATTGGTCAACTGACAGTTGGTTTTGTCGATTCTACTGAAATTGTTATAGAGATTTTAAAAAAATTTAGAGAACGATTCCCTAAAATTCAACTTGTATTACGTGAAATGACGACTGAGCAACAATTAAAAGCTCTCTATGAGAAAGAAATACAGATTGGGTTTTTTCGTACTAAACAAAATAATGGGATATTATCTTCAGAAGTTTGTTCTGAGGAATCTTTAAGGTTGGTTTTACCTCAAAATCACCCGCTTGCCTCATTAGCCGAAGTTTCTCTCCAATTGTTGGTTGACGAGCCATTCATTATGTTTCCACGTCATTTAGGTCCAGATTTTTATGATTTTATTACTAGCTACTTTAGTGAACAAGGTGTAAATTTAAATGTTGTTCAGGAAGCCATACAAATGCAAACAATCGTTAATCTAGTTGCAATTGGTATGGGGATTTCCGTTGTTCCATCCTCAGTGGAAACGTATAAACAATATGGAGTGATCTATAAAAAATTTAAAGAAACTCCTCCTAAAATAAATCTATATGTTGGGTGGAGGCAGGATGAAAAATCTGCAATTATCAATCAATTTTTAACGATAGTTCGAGAAGTATATTCTACCAGAAAATCTAATAAAAGTAATACTACCCATTCATTCTCGAATGAGTAGCGAATTCTCATCTTCCTTGAACTTAAAAATACGAAGATTTTTGATCAAGGATGAACAGTCAGTAAGCTGCCACCCAAATGGAAATTAAAGAGGTGGTCATTCAACTAAAAATCCGATTGCTTTAACTACCACTCTGTGGGGTTGAAGATAACCCCCACGGATTGAAGTTTCACTTGATATATTTACACATTGAGTTAAAAACTTAACCTGTTTTGCTTGAATCGTACTCTATGAATCCATGTAGTACTTCATCAATTTGATTCATTATTTCAGGTTGCAATTTGACATTGGCCGCGTATGCATTTTCTATTATCTGTTGCGGATTTGAGGCACCTATAATTGCTGAAGAAACATTGTCATTTTGTAATACCCATGCTACTGCTAGTTGAGCCAAAGTAAGGTCAATATTACGTGCAATGGGTTCTAGCTTTTGTATAGAAGTGAGTACATTGTCATTCATCCAACGACGTACTAGACTGTTGAAAAATGGTTTACCAGCAGTGGAATTAGCACGCGATTGAGCTGGTACTGGTTTTCCGGGTAAATATTTACCAGTAAGAATACCTTGCGCAACAGGTGACCAAACAACTTGGCCGAGTCCTTCACGTTGACATGTTGGGATGACATCCGTTTCGATAACGCGCCATAACATCGAGTACTGGGGTTGACTCGCGATGAGTGGGATTTTTAATTCACGGGCAAGCGCAGCCCCACGGGTGATTTGTTCTGCTGTCCACTCACTTACGCCTAAATATAAGACTTTCCCTTGTCGAACAAGGTCTGCGAAAGCTAACATAGTTTCTTCAAGGGGCGTAGATGGGTCAAATCGGTGGGCATAATAGACATCGATGTAATCAGTCTGTAACCGACGTAACGATGCATGACAATTTTCGAAAATATGCTTACGTGATAATCCCCTATCATTTTGGCCTTTCCCAGTTGGATGACAAACCTTTGTACATAACTCAATACTCTCCCGCCTTACACCTTGCAAAGATCGACCGAGTATTTCCTCAGCTTTCGTATCTGAATAAACATCGGCAGTATCAAATGTTGTTATACCGACATCCAAGGCTGTTTTTACACATGCTATTGCGGTATTCTCGTCTACTTTTCCTCCATGATTTATCCAGTTACCAAATGCAATTTTACTTATCGATAATCCGCTATTGCCAAGTTTACTATACTCCATTCCTATTGCCTCCTTCGAAAGTGATATTTACATTATAAAGATCGTACAATAATATGTATAATATATAAATTCTTCTAGATTTATATAAAAAATATATATTTATTTCTAATAGGTAGCCATACCCAATTATACAAATTGATTTCTTAGATGATCAAAAGGTAGTAAAATGAAGGTAACGATTTGTATCGAAAGAGGGGAATCACTATAAATGACAACTTCAAAGCGAAATTTAAGGATATGTGACAAAGGCCACGAATATTACAAGAGTAGTGATTGTCCAAGTTGCCCAAAATGTGAGCAAGAGCGTAAACCTGAAAATGGATTTCTTTCAAAGCTTTCTTCACCGGCTAGAAGAGCATTAGAACACGAGGGAATAATTACTGTAGAACAGCTTTCAAATTTTAGTGAAAAAGAAATTTTGCAATTGCACGGTATCGGACCAGCTTCATTGCCAAATCTTAGGGCTTCTTTAGATGAAAAAGGGTTATCATTTAAAAAGTAAACCTACTGTGATTTTAAGTAGTAGTTAAGATTTTACAATGTATCATAAATAATATATGGTTATATATGAAATAATTGTGAAAAGGGGTTTTGGTTGTATATGATGAAACTTATAATCGCTCAATAAAAATTCGAATGAATTTTATATGGTAATAGGTGAAATTAAGGGCTTACTCTTAGTTCTATTTTCTATTCCCTTTTACTAATAGCGATTAGAAGACATTGTATCTTATCAAAGCAAATTTCATGCTATTTCTTTGTATATCTATTTTTCGAGATAGATGTATTTATAGTAGACAGAAATTTGACCATGAGAAGAGATTCTTCTTATGGTCTTTTTTTGTCTATTTTAGTTTACATGACGTAGGATTAGGGGGGAGATTTTTATTGTCGATTGTAGCAACGCAGGCTCTTTTAAAAACGTAAAAATCACTGAGGTTGGAGGAGTAATCATGAATGACTATCAATTAATCAGTAACTACAAGCAAAATGTAAAATATAAGGAAAGCTTTAATGAACTGGCCAAACAAGTATTTGAACTCGATTTCAAGGAATGGTATGACAGGGGGTTTTGGGGAGATAATTATATTTGCTATTCCTATCTGGATGGAGAACAGGTCATAGCGAATGCTTCCGTTAATAAGATGGTTGTAATCGGTAATGGTAAAGAATACAAGGCTATTCAATTGGGTACCTTGATGACACATCCAGACTATCGTCATCAAGGATTGGCAGCTAAGCTGATGAATCATATCATTAAAAAATATGAAAAGGACTGTGACTTTATCTATCTATTTGCAAATGATACGGTGTTAGATTTTTATCCTAAGTTTGGTTTTAAAAAGGTACAGGAAAGTAGTTTCAGCTTGAAGACTTGCCATTTAAAAAAGCGGACTAAAAAGGCTACTCTTCGTAAGCTCGATATAAACAATCAAGCTGATTTTGCATTGATGAAGGACTTTGCCGTTAACAGAATACCTGTATCTTCAATTTTAGGGGTAAAAAACAATGAGCATCTCCTAATGTTTTACTTCATCTTAGTATTCAAAGACGCCATTTATTATATGGAGGAGGAAGACCTGCTGATTCTATTTGAACAAGAAAATCAGCAACTTCATATTTTTGATATTATTAGCAAGAAAAGAGTGGACCTTGATATGTTGAATGGTGTTCTTACTATGGATACGGAAATCATTAATTTCCATTTTACAATAGATGATGTTTGTTCAAACATTCATACAGAATTTATCACAACTAGTGATGATACATTGTTCGTTCGTCCATTAATAAATATTGAAACGAAACATTTTTTATTTCCACTAACATCACATTCATAATAATGGGGGTTTACACATTGCAATTATTTGTTAAAGAGATGAATAAAAAATTGGCAAGTGAGCTACTACAGTGGACGTATCATGCGCCATATGATTTATATAATAACGAGTGTACTACTGAAACCTTAAAAGAAATACTCGACAATCCGTATTATGCAATTGTCAATGACAACGAGGAGTTAGTCGGTTATTTCTGTACCGGAACATCTGCCCAAGTACCTAGTGGCCATGAAGTGGATGCGTATATGGGCAATGGGGTCGATATAGGAATTGGTATGAAACCGGACCTCACCGGAAAAGGTTTCGGTACAGTGTTTTTTTCATTTATTTTAAGCCATGTGCAACAAAAAGAGCATGCACCTCTTCGCTTAACCGTTGCAAAATTTAATAACAGAGCTATTCATCTATATGAAAAATTAGGCTTCGAAAAAAAACTAGCATTCAATCACCAAACAATAAGATTTATAACAATGTTGAAAAAATAATTACGCTCTCCTTTGTTTTGTAATTTTTGTAAAGAAATAGAGATGACCAGGTCTCATTGTGGGCCTGGTTGTTTTTTTGCTATTTTTTATCACTGTTATTAGATGCAATCTCCACTAGCTATGTGTATAGAAACAGATAAATTGTAATTAATTCGAGAACAATGGTAACATTTGGTTAGAATTAGAAAAGGAGAGTGTCATACATATGGTGAAAAATTACATGATATTTGGTGCTAGCAAAGGGTTGGGTGATGCATTTGTTAAAGGGTTACCTGAACCAGGGGACAAAGTGTGGATTGTCTCCAGAAGTAGACCAAAAAGCTTGGATTTAAACGATGGTGTTCAAAGAATATGGCTAGAAGCAGACTTATCACAACAAAATAAAAAAATTAGTGAACAGCTAAAAAATGAATGCGTGGATGTCTTGATTTATAACGTTGGTGTTTGGGAGGAAAAAGGCTTTGAAGATGACTATGACTTCGAACAGGATGATCCTGCAGATATAGCCAATATCATTAATATCAATATTACATCTACGATCACTTATATTCAGGGGTTACTACCAAATTTAAGAAAGTCGAAAAATGGTAAAATAATCTTGATAGGGTCAACGGTAGGATTGGATCATACAAATAACAATCAAGTATCTTTTGTGGCATCGAAATTTGGCATTCGCGGGATTACAAATGCTTTACGAGAACATGTTAGAAAAGATAGAATCGCCGTTACATGTGTTAATCCAGGTGAACTAGCAGCAGAAATTCCCTATGAGGATGGCCCTGAAAAAGCCATAACTGAATATAATGGTACTCGCATTCCAGTGCAAGATATTGTTGCAATCGTCAAATGTGTTGTGAGTTTGTCCAACGTGTCATGCGTCAAAGAAATTCACGTACCTGCAATCACGGATCTAAACGCATAAAGTAAGGGTGGTGACTGGTGTACACATATGACAAATAGAAAAATGGCATTGGTAAAAGCTTTTCCTCCGGATATAAAAGAAGATGTTTTGGAAGCAATAAGTATCATACGTCAAACAGACAAGCTAGATTTTTTAAATAGTTTTGAAGTGTATGTAAATAAAAATAGTATGAAAATTCCTGAACGAATCTATTTTAATGAACCTACATTGAGCGATTATAATTCATTATCTGCGCGATCTCAGATAATAATAGATTGCTTATTTACAAGACATCATGATGGTTTTATTCGACAAAGAAAGGTAGAAAAAGTTATAAAATACTGTGCACAATATAATTGGATTATTCCATTTGTAATAAGATTAACAGGAGAGTATGTAATAGAAATATTACAAACGATTAAAGCTAATTTAGCGGTAATGGATAAAGTATCCATCAAACAGTTTATTAACGATAATGAAGTGTTCTATCATAGGATTGAACAAAGAGTAATAAGCTATTGGAATTGTTACCACAGGCGGGAATATCCAAATGAAAACGATTATAGTGGTTTTGAAATTTTAAAATTTTATAACACATAAAGCGACTTGTTTTGAATAATCTGTTTGATAGGTCGTCTTCCGTTTCAAATGAAACTGGAAAAATAATATTAAAGGATATTGTTAACCTAGAAGACTCTACCCCATTTTTCAATTAGGTCCACAGATCAATGTCGTGTGAGTTAGGTTTCATTCTTTTTGATTAAAAATCTTTCCTTTTGTCGAACTTAATAAAAAGGGGAGATTTAGCGTGTATACAGTGTCAAATTTAAAATTACTGATTGATAAACAAGAGGAAATTGATGCGATTTATCAAAACTGCGAAGAATTAAAAAAAACGACTGTTACGCCTAAAATGAATTCTGAAGTCGATAAATTAGTGGATTCTATAAACAAGCGGTTAGTTGAACGAGGTTTTACTGTTACATTAACGTCTACCGGTTTAATAGCAAATTATAAAGAGGCTGTTGTAAATGTCGACAAACATTCAAAAGACTTGGAAGAATGTTTTTTTATAAATTTTAATAATTATGCGGAAGATAGGCTTTCCATTATTTTAGATATCAAACAAACTAACAATGCACAAACAAAGTCAAATTATCTAGATGGTTTTGCTGAATTTTTACATCAAATGAGTGATAAGCTGAATAACGCTAAGAATTTCCAAGATGCGTGTCGCGTCGCAAACCTCATTTATAAGACCCAAAATAATGTAACTTTCTATTCTGCAGAAGAAGTAGTCAATTACTATTTTAAATAAGCCAAAAACCTCCCTTATCATGAATATGGAGGTTTTTTTATGCAGAAAAAGGGTTGTTAAATTGGAAAATAACAGGATGGGGTTATCGATATTATGAACGTGCCAATGGGTTTTTTTTTGTAAAACAGCACTAGGGAAAGCCACCCCATTTAAAATAGGGTGGCATGAAGTGAACGATGGATTTAGTTTGTGTTAATATGTTTTTTCGCAAGCACCCACATGGTGATGGTCATTATCAAGAAATAGAGTGGCATTGTTATCAATGAACCATTATGAAGAAAACTCATTCCTGATGTTACGAAACTTACTAACAAGTAATAACCTAAACTGAAAATAGCTCCAGCTGTTCCCACAACATCTTGGAAATTTACCAGTGCTAGACTTAAACAGTTTGGTAAAGCAATGCCCGCTCCTAATAACACGATAAATATAGACGTTAATATACTAATCATTAACACGATATTTGGAAGTATAGTAAATATACTTACTAGTGTTAGTATTAAAGAGCCTACAAACATAACGCAACAGCCAAGGTGAATGATTTTTTCTGGTGGCCATATAGTTACTAGCTTTTTAGAAATCATAGCGCCAATAATAGATGCCAGTGCCACAACGATTCCTAAGAAACCAAAGAGCCCAGGAGACAGATGAAAGTGTCCTATAAATATGAACGGTGCTTCAGCGTAATAACTAAATAAAATGCCATTTATTCCACCAATGAGTAGTCCAAAAACGACAACCTGTGGAGATGAAATGATTCGTTTTACGACTGGTAAAATAGCAACGCGTTTTCTAGTTGAAACATTTGTTGTTTCAGGCAGCTTTAAATAAGCATAAAAAAACAACAAAATACTCATGATCACTAGTACCAAGAATACTGCCTTAAAACCGAAGACTTGATCGACCCAACCACCAATAAGTGGCCCTACAGCAGGGGTAAAGGCAATCACTGCCGATATTTGGGCAAACATGGAGTGTCTTTTATTTCCTGATATACTTTCTCGTAAAATCGTTTGTGTAATGACTGATCCTGTAGCTACACCGAAAGCTTGAACGAACCGGCTAACTAGCAGAAAACTTATAGAATCAGCGTAAAAACACATTAAACTTCCAATACCATAAAATATTAAACCGCCTAACATTGCGGGTCTTCTGCCAATAAAATCAGAGAGCCATCCCCAGCAAAAAACCCCTAGCGCAAATCCAATAAAATAGATACTTAAGGTTAGCTGTACGGAACTATTTGAAGTGCCAAGTGCAACAGCTATATCTGGTAATGATGGCGTATAGATTGTCTCACTAATTTGTGGAAAAGCGACTAGAACAATCATTAAAAGTAACGATGGTGCAGTATATTTATTCAATTTCTTTGCCCTCCTACAAGCATGGTCTAATTATTTAAAATAATTAGATCCTAGCTAGGGAAACGGCGGGACCATTATTAGTATACGTTCGTAGGATGTCATGATTTAATCACCTTTTATGCTTTGGAGTAGGAGTACATAGATAATTTAATTATAAGGCTTATTACTATTTTTAAAAGACTAAAATGGTAATTACTCAAAAATATGCATTTTTTAATAAATAACATAAATATGCCCTGCAGCACGAATCCCAAAAATGAATAAAGAATATTTTTATATAAAACCAGAATTAACAGTTGAACGATCATATGGAGAATATAAATTTTCGACCAATGGGTACATAAAGAAATAATCGAGTGCAGCTACTAGTTTTCGATAAAAAGCGGGACAGTCGAGACCCTAGACTGTGCGTGCGAAGGAAGTGGCTCGGCTCCGACCTCGATAAGTGCCCGTCTGCAGTGGGAATCCACAGTCATATTATCTATATTTATGATAAAAGTAAAAAGATTGTAGACAAACTTGAAGTTTTTCGAATTTGTCTACAGTCCCGTAATATGTGCTTATGTCTGGACAGGAAGATGCTAGTCATAAACATTTATGATTATGTGTAGTAAAGTACTGTCCTGAATAGAATATACATTCATGGTTACTGTTATTTCAACGTACCTGTACTTATAATAGATGTTTCGACATGGATATCCACTTCTAGTTTACGCACTACCTTATCCGTCAGTTCATTGTTCCATTTTCCTTTATAGTACATGCGAAAATTTTCACTTAAACCAATAGGATCAATTTCAAGCTTTTGTGTTTTTTCTATAAATTGTTGTATTTCTTGCTCAAGTTGTTTATCAATGTCATGCTCAAGTTGTGATAATTTATCAGGAGTATTTAATTTATTTTCTCTTTTTCCTTTGTATTCACTAAGCGTGCCTTTAATTTTCAAAGAAATGGCCAATTTTGGAGATTGTAAATCTTTATTGCTTTTCATTTTCACCTTACTTTGTATTAAATCAAGCAGTATTTTATCCTTTGTATTGTTTTGATTCAATTCTAAAGGTAATGGTGAGAGTTCTTTCTTACCTTGTAGTGCTTGTATGACAAGCGCTTCTTCTGGTGTAATCATGTCATACATGTTTTTATCTTTAAACAAAGCGACACCCTTAATTTCTACTTTGTCATCTTTTTTTGCAAGTACTGGAATGATTGGGTCGAGTACTGGGTTAGTGAGGGTGTAGATGAAGTCATGAATATTAGTATTTGGGTTGAAGGCAGTATTGATGCTAGGTTGCAATAAATCATTTAAATAAAAGTCGATGTTCGGTTTGTCAGGATAATCTCCCTTTAATATATCTTCGCCGCTATCTTTTACGATTGCGAGGTAAACTTTATTTCCAACCTCGGCACTTCTATATAAATGCTTAATGATTCTTTGTACGTCACCTTTACGAGCATATTCTTCATTGATTAGTACAACGCGTAATTGATTCAATACAATTTTTTTATCTGAAAGTTTTTCAACTTCTAGAATCCCATCTGATACTAAATCCGTATGGACAGTGAAAATCTGTGTATTTTGTTCAACATCTGGCATGAATTGAGGAATAGCAACGGTTAACTTGGTCGTATCTTCATCGATATAGTCAAATGCTAAAACGCCGACCATGCCAAAATCCTCTAAAGGCACCTTTAATTCTGGTGATGAGCAGCCGGCTAAAAAAGTAATTGTTATAAATCCCATAATACTTAAGAGCTTTCTACTCATTGTTGCACCTTCTTTTTTCGAATTACATAAACAAGACTCAAAAAGATGGGTGAAACGATGATTGCGTAACCTGCATAGTTACTTCCCAAAAATAATTTTTTCTGGAACTCTTGAGAAAATGGCATATTTACTATGAAAAAAATGATGATTGACAGAATGACTAAATAATATTTAGCATTTTTAGAAATTAACGATTCCATGCCTTGCTTTGCACACCATACATAACCAGATATTGCACAAAGAATGTGGAAAATCCACAGTGTCATGCCGAAAATATCGATTCTTTCGATAAAAGAAAATTCTCCAGCTTTAAATAAATTTAATATCGAAAATTTGACATTTTCCAGTTGCCATTCAGAAAAGTACATAACACTCACCGCAGTGGCTACAAAATAAAGTAGAATACTGATCCAAATGCCTATAAATGCATGTTTATAAGCTTTTTTTTGATTAATAATAAAGGGGAAATAAAACATGATTAACTCATAGCCTAAAAGTGAGAAATAGCCATTTTTTAACGCGTCAAAAAATTCGTGGCCAGTAAAATTAAAAATAGGAAGAAAGTGACTGATATCACCTTTTTCAATAGCCCATCTTGTGAAAAAAACCAAAATTAAAGTAATAAAAAAAGTTAATATACAAAAATTTGCGACGGATTTAATCCCGCCTTTAACGATATATAATAGTAACAAAAGAATTAACAGTACCGGTATCGTAATGGTTTGTTCCGGCAGGGCTGTACTTTCGATAAGATTCATGTAATCCGTTATAATACCAGCTGTAAAAATAACGAATTGAAGAACAAATAATATATTGAGACACTTGCCGAACCATTTGCCTAACAATATTTCATTTATGCGAAATAAATTTTCATTTGGAAACTTCGAACACAGCCAAATCATTGGCCATAGTGTGAAACTCGCGATTATGCCCATGATGAAAGGAAAAAAGGTTTGACTGTATCCTAAAGGACTAAGCTTTTGAGGGAGGGACAGCAGTCCGGTACCAATCATGACACTTTGTGCCAGAAAAACGACATGATATTTATTTAATATTTTTTGATTGTAAGTATTCAAGTCAAATTACCTCAGCTCCCAAGAAATGCGTTATTTTTTTGGTGATTTTGAAATGCCTTTTTTGGCAATTAAAAATATTGTGGGAAATCTAATCACACTATCCAATAAATCACTAATCTTACGAGGGATGAACGGCGTGATATATGGTGTTCCCAATGATTTTAAATGTTGTAAATGAATAACTAGCCAAGCAAATGCTAACATTTGGCCAAATAATCCAAAGAAACCGGCTGATAAAATAAAAGTATATCGAACGACTCTACTTGTATTACTCATTAGAAAAATAGGTGGTAGGAAAGAAAGTAATGCAGAGGTAGCTACTAATACAATTAAGATATTACTAATGAGTCCGGCTTCTACAGCAGCCGTTCCGATGACAATACCTCCTACGATACCGATTGTTTGTCCGACTTTCGCAGGCATTCGAGACCCAGCTTCTCTTAATACTTCTATAATAAGTTCAATAAATAATACTTCAAAAAGCGGTGGAAAAGGTACTTTGCTTCTTGATTCTTGTAGATTCAATAAAAGTTCATATGGAAGAATTTCAGGATGAAACGTTAAAGCAGAGATATACATAGGTGTTATCATAATTGTCAAGAAAAACCCGAAAAAACGTAACATTCGTAGTAAAGATGCTGTTGTCCAACGATTATAATAGTCTTCAATAGAAATGAACATTTCAAGAAATGATGTAGGACAAACGAGAGCGGATTGACTATTGTCCATAAAAACAATGATTCTTCCATCGATGAGGTATTGACTAATACTATCTGGTCTAACACTCATGTAATATTGTGGAAAAGGAGATAAGGGATTATCTTCAATCAACTGTTTCAATATTGAAATGTCTGTAAATATGGGGTAGTTTATATTTTCTATTCGCTGTCTTAAAGTCACTAAATTTTCCTGGTTTACGATATCTTCCATATACATAATGGTTATTTTATTGTTAGCTTCTGTACCAATAACAAAATCTTCATTTTTCAGTTTCGGACTGCGAATGCGTCTTCTTACTAAGGATATATTAGTATCTAACGATTCAGTAAATGCATCCTGTGGACCAATCACTGTAGATTCTGTTTCGGTATTTGTAATAGCTCGTGTTGGAGCACTATATGTGTCAATACTTAGTAATTTATGTGATTCGTGAAAATACAAGAGAGTATGTCCAGCATTCAACTTCGTTACAACATCTTTAAAATCTGTTTGATTTAGTACTTCAGATACTTGATGAATCTGATGAATATAATTCGTTAAAGGAATATAGATCATAGTTTGTAATGTCATCTTTTCCACAAGAGAGAAGGAGAAAATTACCGTTACAATGCCCTCGAACGTAGGGATTTTCTTAAAAACAACATCATCGATCTGTTGGGTACACTCTCTTAAAGCTTCTATGGTTTGTTCAGCTACTTCGCTAGAAGCATTCGAAGCTTGTTGTTTTAAATGTTCACTTAACGTGGTGCGTACTAACTTTTTATATTTCACACGTACCACACGCCTTTCTGTCTAGATATTGCAATTTTGACCATAATTTGTGAAATGTATGCATTTATAGTAATGTTTATAAAAAAATTTGTGGTAAGTGGAGGAATTCGTATGATGGATGTGAATTGGAAAGGAAAGTGAATTAAACTACATGCAGGTAATCACAAAGATAGGGACAGCGTGGTTATCCAAAAGGGGGGAATGAGCACATAGAAATGCTTCATGCAAATAATGGTACTCTAAGATAATATAAAAATCATGCACTAAACAACATGAATTTGTTTAATGCATGATTCTTATTACTCAGTTGATGATGATTCCGTATATTTAGTCGTTAGCTAGCGTTAGAAGAAACTTATCGCGATCGGCTTCCTCTTGCATTTTACTATCCACAAGCATTGCGCCATACTGCACCTTTGTCATGTCACGATCCACTAAAAATTGAACATTCACTTTAGATTCTTTGTTATTGACAGGACAATCCCCTTCGAATTCAACAACATCCTGTCCTTTTTGCGTTTCGAAATATACCCAATATGGATTTTTACATGTCGAGGAAAAGGCTATGTCGTATGTTTGGTTACTATTTTCAATCGAATAGTTTTTAACATATGTAATATATTCATTATCTGTAATATCCTTTTGTGGACCGTAAAAATACCAAAACACCCCTAAAATGCCGATTGGTATAATCCATAGAATAGTACGTTTGTTTAGTTTCCCCATGGTTTCATCCCCCTTTATAAGAATATATTATCATTATTTTACTGGATTTTGCTAGCTTACTATAATATTTTCTATTTTGGGGTTTTATCTTGTTAGACGTAGCTGCGATAAGTAATATAGATAAATCTGAGCGAACTACCGATATAGATTTTTCGGAGGTTAAAAAAGCAATTGAACGCCAAAATAATATATTTGGTGACAAGTTAGATGAACCATCACGTAGTATATTTTTATTAATTATTGATAAAAAAATGTTAAAGGTAGGTGGCCTGTTCATGAATCAATAGGTCCTTAGACAGTTGAGCCATTTCCATCATTCCTGTAATATGTAATTATGGATGAAAATGATAATCATTATCAATCGTGAAACATAGCTATTAATCAACTGTTATTTTATAAATTTAAAATTTTCTTTTAATTAACAGGGAGTTGTATCATTTGTCAGCAACACATTTGTTTCCATTTACTTCTTATTATGAGTCTTTCTAATTAGAAAGACTAATTTTTTTAACAGTAAATGATAATGATTATCATTTACTAGAAGGAATGCTCTGTGAAAGGATGGTTAATTACATGCAACAGATTGCTAAACAGATTGCAGAAAATGCAACGTTTCAGGCGTTTATGAATTGTTATATACGAGAAGTGAGTAGCGGACATTGGGTCAAAAAGGAGGAGTGGATAAAAGAACAGCAACTATCTATCCTGATTACAGAGGCACATATGTTAGAGCTTGAGTTGCCGATACAAAACACCCGTTTTGCATTTGGTGTGGAATACAAATCTCTTGTTGGAAGACATATATTTGGCGTCTCGTTGAAGTATTGTACAAAACAAAAACAATGGCTTTTTGAAGATAAATTAACGATACTCATCACGCTCATTCAAGAACTACATTTAATGGCAAAGGCGGACGGATGTCCTGGTCTTTCTTCCCATTTTGATGAACTCATTCTTCGCATAATTGAGAGCTATCAAACGATGGCAAATTATATTGAAAAGAGTTTGGAAGATAAGAAACAAAATGGAGCTAACGATACGTTTATTGAAGCTGAGCAGTCTCTCTTATTTGGACATTGGCTTCATCCGACACCTAAAAGCAGACAAGGAATGGCAAATTGGCAACAAGCGAGTTTTGCTCCAGAGCTACAAGGTTCTTTCCAACTTCACTATTTTCGTGTCGACCGTAATATTGTGAAAGAGTCCTCTGTATTAGAAAAAAGTGCGAGTGAACTTATTTTTCAGTCTTTAACAAAATCGCAACCTGATTTTGTTATGTCAGAAAAGGAGTGTCTCATTCCGATGCACCCGCTTCAAGCACAGTGGCTTTTACAGCAACAGTATGTAAAACAAGCGCTTGCTGAAGGATTGATAAAATATGAAGGTGCACTTGGGGCATTTTATACAGCAACTTCTTCGATAAGAACGGTATATAGTTTAAATGAAGAAATGATGTATAAGTTTTCAATTCCTGTCCAAATAACGAATTCATTGAGGGTAAATCGAACTCATGAACTAAAAGCTGGAATTGTTATGGCTCGGTTAATGAATAAGATTGATTTCTTACAGAAACATTCATCTTTTCGGATGATTGATGACCCAGCCTATATGACTGTAGAGTTTCCAAATCAGACGGAATCAGGATTTGAGGTTATTTTTCGCTCAAACGTATTTCCTAAAGGACATGATGAAGGAATCTGCATGATCGCTGCTCTTGTTCAAGAGCCTCTGCCTAAAGAAAAATCGAGACTGTGTCAGCTCATCATGAAAATCTCTCAATCAGAATGTCGCTCATTAAAAAGCGTAAGTTTAGATTGGTTTAAAGTCTATTGGAAATGTGCGATTGAATCATTATTAAGGTTATACGATGAGTATGGGATAGCTCTCGAAGCGCATCAGCAAAATAGTGTGTTAAACATTTCTTCAGGTTATCCAACTACTTATTATTATCGTGATAACCAAGGCTATTACTTATCAAAAACATATAAAGAAGAACTTCTTTCAATAGAGCCTTCTTTACATGAAACAGAAGAGCTATTTTACGAAGATGACCTTATTCATGATAGATTTACATATTATTTGTTTATGAATCAATTGTTTCCCGTTATTTCCCGATTCGGAGCAGATCAAATAATCGATGAAAAAATTCTTTTGAAGTGGTCTATCGATCAACTGCACTTATTAGAAAAAGAATTTACAGGTCTCGGGAAGGCATTTGTTCGTAACATTTTAAAACAAGAAAAGCTGGCGTTCAAAGCAAATTTATTAACAAGGTTTCATGATGTAGATGAACTAGAAGCCGAACTTGAACAAGCGGTATACACGAAAATTCCAAATCCGTTTGTTCTTCAGTATGAGGAGGCAGAATATGCAGCAGCTACAGCCTTTAGCTTCTAAACAAGGAGAGTTACGTGTAAGGCGGCAGCTTGTGGAAGCAATGATTTTTGAAGGACTAATCAAATATGAAGAAACTCGTCTAGATAAAAGGACTTCAATCCTTACTCTTGTTGGACAGAAGTGCACCTATCGTTGTGAAGGGACAAGAATGGCATTTGATCGCATCCGAATAAAGGGAGATAGTATTTTTCTAGTAGGAAAAGATGAAACGTTACTAGAGGCAACACTTGAGGATCTAGTAGATGAATTACTTTCGACTGTTAGAGACAAAGCTCGATTACTGAAAGAACTTCATTTAACGAGTAAGCTTTGTGAATGGAATGATCGTCATCTCCAAATGCAAATGTCAAGAAGAAATTCGAGCTATGAAGAATTAGAATCAGAAATCATTGAAGGACATCCTTATCACCCTTGTTTTAAATCAAGAACCGGTTTTACGATCGACGACCATAAAGACTATGGCCCTGAGGCAAAGCAATCATTTACCCTTCAATGGGTTGCAGTGAGAAGAAGCTACGTACGAATCACTGTTCTTGAAGAGGAAGAGAGCTTTTGGAAAAGAGAGCTAGGGCAATTGATGTGGGAAGACCTTCTTGCAAAGCTTGCGGTATTCGATGGAACACATGAAGAATATACGTTTTTACCGGTTCATCCTTGGCAGTGGCATAACATGAAACATGAACTAGCTGGATTAATTGAGCAAAAAGATCTAATTCCCCTAGATGTGAAAGGAGATTACTATCGGGCAACACAATCGGTGCGAACATTATGGAATTTTTCAAATCCTGAAAAAGCGCAATTAAAATGCTCGATGAATATGGTGAATACCTCTTCATTACGAAAATTACATTCTCATGCTGTTTGTGCCGCTCCTCATATTTCAGCATGGCTTAAACAGGTGATTCAATTAGACTCCTATTTACAAAAGGAAGCATCTCTTATTGTACTGGAAGAATATGCAGGAATTATTTTTGAACCGAATGCAAAAAAACATAGCAGAAAACTAGAAGGTCAACTTGGCTCAATATGGCGAGAAAGTGTGCGCTCGTATATGAAGGATGATGAGGAAGCGGTACCGTTTACGGTGCTAATGATGATGGAGAAAGATGGGCGTCCGTTTATAGATGAATGGCTTTTCCGATATGGAACGGAGGAGTGGGTAAAGCGCTTGATCGAAGTGAGTGTTATTCCTGTATGGCACTTGCTTGTTGCTCACGGTATTGCTGTTGAGGCCCATGCACAAAATATGATTTTAATCCATCAAAATGGCTGGCCGACTCGGGTTGTACTGAGGGATTTCCATGACAGTATCGAATATATAGAAGAATTTATTGCGGACAGAAGCCTCGTTCCAGACTTCGAAACGATACACGAACGTTTTAAAGATGCACCTGTCGATCATTATTATTGGATGTCTTCTATAGAGGCTTTACGAGAGTTAGTTATGGATACATTATTCGTGTTTCATTTAAGTGAATTATCTTATTTGTTAGAAGAGCAGTATGGATTTGCAGAAACACGTTTTTGGAGTCAAGTTAGAGAAGGAATACAGAAGCACTTTGAACGTTTTCCATCATTATGCTCAAGAAATGAACAGATTCAGCATAATAGTACACATATTTATGTTGAATCTTTGCTAACAAAGAAACTTCAAAATCAAGAAGAAGGTAATTTTCGGCATATCGTCAGCAATAGGTTGGCGCAAGCGGATAAAAAGGGGGAATGATGATGTTTTATGTCAATGATCAATTTTATACAGTAGAAGATATCGACAAGCAATATGAAATATATGAAAGCTTATCTCATCTAAGAGAGTGTAACAATCGCAGACTAGCTATTTGTACGGACGATATTTTCCAATATATAGCTCTATGTTTATATATTCGCCAAAAAGGTGGATCAGTCGTCCCAATCCATCCAGCGACACCAAAAGAGGGGGCTGTGCGGCTTGCTTCTTCAGCAGGTAGTCATCTTTTGTTGTTCCAATCGATCGATTCTTTCATCGAACTATCAAATCATTCTAATCACCAAGAAGGAGTATTAGTTCAAATGAGCTCAGGTACAACAGGAGCTCCGAAATGTATTGAACGAACGTGGAATTCAGTGGAAGAAGAGATTGAAAGCTATGTGAAGACGTTACCTGTCGATTCCTTGACAAATTCTATTGTCGCTTGTCCGGTTACTCATTCTTATGGATTCATTTGTGGTGTCTTGGCTTGCATAAAAAGGGGAGCAAAGCCGGTTATTATTACGAATAGTAATCCTAAATATATTTTGAAAAAGCTTAAAGAATTTCCTAAGCACATACTCTATGGGGCTCCAGCGTTACTTCATACATTAAGTCGTTTATTGCCTATTGATCAACAATTTGATCGTGTGATGACGTCAGGAACTGTGATGCCGCATAGCTGGTTGACATCATTAAGAGAGAAATCTCGCCAAGTATTACAGCAGTATGGATGCTCTGAATCCGGGTGTGTTGCGATTCACCCTAATGTGGAAGATCCTAAAGAAATGGGCTACCCCCTCCCTCATGTGAAGGTGACAGCTGGTGACAAACAAACACCGAGCGAAATTATCATTGAATTGCCTACACAAACGATTTATACAAAAGATCTTGGCTATATAGAAGATAATGTTCTTTCTTTTCTTGCAAGAATGGATGACACGATTAATGTAGCAGGCTTGAATGTGTATCCGCAAGAAGTTGAAACCGTGTTAATGGATGACCCAAGAATAGTCGAAGCAGTCGTATATAAGAAACAAAACAACCTATCAGGAGAGCGAGTATGTGCACTATACGTGTCTACTGAACCAATCGATAATATGGAGCTTAGAGAATGGTGCCGGAAATTTCTCGCTCCACATCAAATGCCGATGGAGTTTATGTTTGTTCATGAAATTGAAAAGCTGCCAAATGGAAAAGTAAGTAGAAAAAAACTTGGAGGCATTCCAGTATGACGAGACAACAATTGATCAAGAGCATCTATGATATTATGGAAAATTCATTAGAGTTGCAGACACTGTCTTCTTTTAATGAAGATGCCCGGTTAAATGAGGATTTGTATATGGATTCAATTATGGTCCTTCAACTGATTCTTCATTTAGAGTTGGATCTTGGCATTTCCATTCCCGATGAGATTCTCGTTCCTAAAGATTTCAAAACAGTAGGAACATTAGCAAGCTTTTTAGAAAAACAGCAAAAAGTAGAATAATCGGAGGAGAAAAATGATAAAAGTTCATTGTTTTGTAAGCTGTGTTTGTGAAGTTATTAAGAAAACAAAAGGCGTTGATCATAGGCCCTACTATTTTGGGGTATGGGATGCAGATTTTGATGTGCTCGATAATGGAGTGCTAGCATACCACTCAGATCGTATTGATCATCATTTCTTTCAAACATGGTATGAAATGCTCTATGGAATCAAGCTTTACAAATGGTATGACGAAGAACAATCAAAACAAGAAAATATAAACAAGCTGCAAAGGTTATTAGAAAATGAATCTCCACATCAACATGTGATGGTGATGCTGGATTTATCGATGCTTCCAGAGCGAGAGAATAAATTTCATCAACGTCCATTTCCACATTATGTGATGCTAGAATCGACAGAAAATGAAGCAGAGTGGTTTATGTATGACCCTGATTTTCGCTGGGAAGGGATTTTGCCGAAGGAGAGGATTTTAGATGCAATTCAAGAGCCAACTGTCGGAGGTGGCTATTACTTTGATTCTGAGACGATTATTGCTCCAACTACAGAGACGGTTGAAGCCTATTTTAATACATGTATAAAGCTTCATAGTAATCCGATGACAGAAGCAATTACCGAAATTATTAAAGGGTATACCGTAGGAAAAGAAAAAGAAAGTATGTCAAAACTTCCGACTGCCTTAAAACAATTGCCGGTTTTAGCGATTAGAAAGTATGCATATGAACATGCGTTTGCGTTTTTTTGGGAAGCTCTTGGCCGCGATGAGAAAGGCTTTGAAACATGGTGTGATGAAATTGAGCGTCTAGTGAATGGTTATACAACGATTCAGTATCGAGCGATGAAACTTGCGATGACGCAAGTTTTGTTATTAGCTGAAGATATTTTTGTGAAGTTAGAAGAACAAAATCTCCTTGAGTTCAAGATAAAGCAAGGATTACAAGAATGTTTTAAAGCATGGTTAACATTACAGCACAAGAAAGAGGTTATGTTATGAAACTATCTATCTGTACGATCTCGTTTCGGCACCATCTCCACTCGATTGATCAAATAGCTCACTTTGCAAAAACTCAAGGTTTTCAAGGAATCGAGCTCTGGGGTGTGCATGCAAAGAACTTGGCAGAGGAACTTCAATATGGAGCAGATTGGCTAAGCTCCTACGGTTTGGAAACGAGCATGCTTAGTGATTATTTGCCATTAGAAGCACCAGTTTCTGAGATGATGGCTGAAACAGAGAAGTTATCTTCACTTGCAAAGCGCTGGGGAACGAATAAGATTCGTACATTTGTAGGAAAACAGGGCAGTTCAGACACGAGTAAGAAAGAAAGGGCAGAACTTATTTCTAGGCTTAGAATGCTCTGTGATTATCTTGAGTCAAAAGGACAATATTTGCTTGTTGAAACTCATCCCAACACATTGACAGATAATTTACCTTCAACGATGCAGTTACTCGAAGAAACGAATCACTCAAGCCTACGAGTGAACTTTGACGTTTTGCATATATGGGAATCAGGGTTAAACCCTATTGTCGCCATGAAGCAACTTCGTCCTTACATCTCACATTTTCACTTTAAAAATATTGCCTCACGTGCATCACTTGGTGTTTTTTCTCCCAACAATGTTTATGCTGCATCAGGGTCTAGAGAAGGGATGGTTCCATTGTTTGAAGGTGCAATTGATTATGATGAATTCCTAGCAGGAGTACATTCAATCGAGGAGGTAGATGCGTCATTGGAATGGTTCGGATCGAATGTGAAGAGCGTATTAGCAAAAGATGTTCAGGAGGTTAAGAAGGCGTTGCAGTTGGTGCAAATATAATGTAAGGTTGTTTAAAACATATAGGAAAATCGTTTGATTCAATCTAAATTAAAACTATCTCTACTATAACTACTAGAAGGTTCTTTTTGTTAACAATGAATGGGGAAATGGTAGAAAGGGCTATTGGCGAAATCAACAGCCTATAAACTTTATCGCATGACTCATATTACATGTTTACATGCATTAGTGATTGTTGCTAACAAGATAATAAATGATCATTACTTCGTTAAATCTCAACAGCCCTGTTGGGTTGTGCATTTCATCTGGAATTAACCGGTGATTCAAGAATTCTAGAATATTTTGTATCCTATGGTATGACTTGCAAAAACTGTTTTCATATAGTACAGTATGGTTAAAATTTAAATAACTGAACACGATGATGGGAAGTAGTAGCAAGCACGTTTTTTTTAGAGAGTCAGCGGTTGGTGGAAGCTGATAGAAGCACTTGTGAATCCGTCCTGGAGTTGCACAGTCGAAGTAATGTAAGTAGGCTGTAGCCGGCTGAAATGCCGTTATGAAATAAGTGGATTAGGTATATGCCTAATCAATTAGGGTGGCAACGCGGGTAGCTCTCGTCCCTTTTTAGGGATGGGGGCTTTTTTGTGTTTATTTTGATTCAAAGCGGAGCTATTCGAGTTTAGCTTGCAACGCAATTACACCAAGACTTAATGGATGCAATGTCATTAAACTACTGGAGGTATGACTATGTTAGATATTAAACGCGTACGCGATAATTTCGCGGAAATTAAAGAAATGCTATTAACACGTAATGAAGATTTAGGCAACTTAGATGACTTTGAGGATTTAGATGCAAAGCGTCGTGAGTTAATTGCTAAAACAGAAGAATTAAAAGCAGAACGAAATAAAGTATCTGAACAAATTTCAATTATGAAACGCAACAAGGAAAATGCAGATGAAGTTATTGCTCGTATGCGTCAAGTAGGCGATGAAATTAAAGAGCTAGATGTTCAACTAAATGATGTTGAAGAGCGCTTTAAAGATATGATGATGCGCTTGCCAAACATTCCACACGAATCTGTACCAGTAGGGACAACAGAAGACGACAATGTAGAAGAATATACTTGGGGTGAAATTCCAACATTTGATTTTGACTTTAAAGCACACTGGGATCTTTCTACAGATTTGAAGATTGTTGACTTTGAACGAGGTACAAAAGTAACAGGTAGCCGTTTCTTATTCTACCGCGGGCTTGGAGCTCGTTTAGAACGTGCATTAATGACATTTATGATGGATTTACATGCAGAGGAGCATGGTTATGAGGAAATGCTACCACCTGTCATTGTTAATCGTGATAGCTTGACGGGTACTGGAAATCTTCCTAAATTTGAAGAAGATGTATTTAAATTAGAGGAAACAGATTATTTCATGATTCCAACGGCAGAGGTACCTGTAACAAACTTCTATCGTGATGAAATTTTACTGGCCGAGGCTTTACCACAAGGCTTTGCTGCCTATAGTGCGTGCTTCCGTTCAGAAGCGGGATCTGCAGGTCGTGATACACGTGGTTTAATCCGTCAACATCAGTTCAACAAAGTAGAACTAGTTCGCTTTGTAAAACCAGAGGAATCATACGAACAATTAGAGCTATTAACAAACCATGCGGAAAAAGTATTGCAATTACTAGGCTTACCATATCGTAAGCTAAAAATGTGTACAGCTGATTTAGGTTTTACTTCAGCGAAGAAATATGATTTAGAAGTTTGGATTCCCGCACAAAACATGTACCGTGAAATTTCTTCTTGCTCTAACTTTGAGGATTTCCAAGCACGACGAGCGAATATCCGCTTCCGTCGTGAGCCAAATGCAAAACCAGAATATGTTCATACATTAAACGGTTCAGGTCTTGCCATTGGTCGTACAGTTGCCGCTATCCTAGAAAACTATCAACAAGCTGATGGAAGCGTAGTAATTCCTGAAGTTTTAAGACCATACATGGGTGGTAAAGAAATTATTGCACCAAAATAAATAACGGGTAAAAGCTATTTTAGATATCCTTTAACAGGTAATTGTCTTGCCTTTTTATCGATTTACAGGTGCTTTTAATAGTATCGGGTGGTGTAAACGCCGTGGATTTGAAAAAAATGCTTTATTTCTTAAAGGAATTTTAGCGAGACTAAAAAAGATGTTACTATAATCAAGGATGGGGTGCATTAGAAAAAATTTAGAAATGACATTTTGCAGCTCTTTCGCATTTTCCACTATTTCGCAATCGGGCGCAATTCTTGAAAAAGAATAGGCGCCTATTTTTCATTTAAGAGCCATTTAATTTAATAGGGAAAGAAGATATTATACCTGCAAAATAAACATCTACATTTTTATTTCTTTTTTTCTAGGATATTTTTTAATGGCTTTTGAAGTACGTCCATAATGGCAGCGATGATAGCTGTTGCTAATATCCCTATTAGTCCAAGTGCTATTGGACCTGCTGGGTCATCACCCGTGAACATGGCATACACCCTTAAGTAAACTATTACTAATAAAATTAAGAAAATAATTGTAAAAGCGCATTTTTTTATAACCTTCAAGGATTTAAGGGATAACTCGGAAAAAGCGTTGTTACTATCGATATAACTCAATAGTTTATATGCTTGATACAAAGCTACAGAAAACGTAATGCATACTCCATACGCACATATTAACAACGGATATATCGAGTAATCTCCTGGACGCAATATAGCATCTCTTCTGGCTGCTTCAGGCAACAAAAATATACACACGGCAAGTACCGCAATTCCAATAAGAAAAGCAACAACCTTTAAGAAAAAAGTTGAACCTAGTTTACCATTCATTTAAAGCACCTCACTGATTTAATGATTATATGATTTTAATATAACATTTATCGATTATCAATAAATTTATTTTGTTTTTTATTATATTGTTATTGTTTTAAATATTGATTTGATTGTTATGTGGGAATCGTACTTGAATTATTGTAAGTTTTATTATGAAGTAACTTAACAATCGTGCGCAATTCAGCAGCAAGAATTGTGCTTTTTCTATTTGAAAAGGTTAGATTGGAAATCGAAAAAGGTTTCTGATAAATAGAAGGAGAAATACACATGTATGGCTAGCAACACAAAGATAAATGCCTTATGAAATTAGCGAGGCAAAATGAAGCCGAAGAATGTTTTTTAGAAGCATTGAAATTAACAAAAACAAAAGAAGATATCTCATTGATTGACTCAACTCAAAAAGCATTGAATCTGTTAAATGAATTGGAGTGGAAAGCCTCTAGTGAAAATCCTGATGTATAAGAATAAAAGAAGAGTATAGGTTTATTCAACAAATCGGGCGCGATTGTTGAATATCATTTAGATTAAACGATTTTATTGTTATATTTTTTAGTATAGTAAAATATCTTAGATCTAAAATTAAACAATATATTTTTAACCCCGTCTAAATTTAGAACGGGGTTATGCTTGTTTGAGCTTTTAAAATTAAATACCTTTATTATCATTTTACATCTGAATGA